>NZ_JBJQJP010000006.1:0-248218 GCF_046487365.1 Escherichia sp. WS1451 | reverse complement strand
ACTGGCCACCGAGCATAAAGAAGCGTTTGTGGGCTTCCTGCGTAAAGGCCGTGAAGATGGTCTGCGCGATCTGGAGCGCAAGGCATTACAGGTGGGCACCGATGAAGACGGTGGCTATGCCGTGCCGGAAGCGCTGGATCGCAACATTCTGACCTTGCTGAAAGATGAAGTGGTGATGCGTCAGGAAGCCACGGTGATCACCGTTGGCGGTTCCGACTACAAAAAACTGGTGAATCTGGGCGGCACGGCTTCCGGATGGGTTGGCGAGACTGACGCGCGCTCCCAGACTGCCACCTCAAAACTGGGGCTGATTGAACCTTTCATGGGGGAAATCTACGGTAACCCGCAGGCCACCCAGAAAATGCTGGATGATGCCTTTTTCAACGTGGAGGCCTGGATCAACAGCGAGCTGGCGACCGAATTTGCCGAACAGGAAGAAATTGCCTTTACCACCGGCGATGGCACCAAGAAGCCAAAAGGGTTCCTGGCGTATGAATCCACCGATGAAACCGATAAGGTTCGGGCGTTCGGTAAACTTCAGCATATTGTATCCGGTGAAGCGACGACGGTGACCGCAGACGCCATTATCAAACTGATTTACACGCTGCGTAAGGCACACCGCACTGGCGCGAAGTTCATGATGAACAACAACAGCCTGTTTGCCATCCGTCTGCTGAAAGACAGCGAGGGTAACTATCTGTGGCGTCCGGGGCTGGAACTGGGGCAGCCGTCCTCTCTGGCGGGTTACGGTATCGCTGAAAACGAACAGATGCCGGATATCGCCGCTGATGCGAAAGCCATTGCATTTGGTAACTTCAAACGGGGTTACACCATCGTTGACCGTATCGGCACCCGCATTCTGCGTGACCCGTACACCAATAAACCGTTTGTCGGTTTTTATACCACCAAGCGCACCGGCGGGATGCTGGTCGATTCGCAGGCCATCAAACTGCTGAAGATTGCAGCGGCGTAATCACTCAGGGGCGCGGAACCGCGCCCCCTGTTCTGACGGGTGAAGAATCATGATCCTGAAACAAGATCTGAAATGGTCACCGGACGGTATGCGTGTTGAGGTCATTCGGGCCGGTGAGTATGACGACGGGGCGCTTCCTGCCCGGGTGCAGGAGATTGCACTTCAGGCCGGGTTAGCAGAGCGCGGAATCAGTGCAAAAAGCAGTAAAGCGGCAAAAGAGAAAAAAGCCACGACCAGTAAAGAGGGCTGAGTATGCTTCTGACAATGGAAGAGATTAAAGCCCAACTCCGGCTGGATGAGGATTTCGATGCTGATGACCGCCATCTGCAACTGCTGGCCTGTGCGGCACAAAAGCGGACGGAAACGTATCTGAACCGGAAGCTCTATGCACCGGATGAAACCATTCCGGACAGCGATCCGGACGGGCTGCACCTGCCGGATGATATTCGTCTGGGGATGCTGATGCTTATCAGCCATTTTTACGAAAACCGCTCGTCGGTTACGGAAGTGGAGAAACTCGACATGCCGCAGAGTTTTGGCTGGCTTGTCGGCCCGTACAGGTACTTTCCGCAATGAAAATTCGTCAGGCGCAGACCAGCGCAACCTACATTCTGCCGGACCCCGGTGAACTGAATAAACGCGTCCTGATCCGCCAGCGGGTGGATATGCCCGCGGATAACTTTGGCGTGGAGCCTCAATACCCGGTTGCGTTCCGGACATGGGCGAAGGTTGTCCAGACCAGTGCCACCACCTGGCAGGAAACCGCGCAGACCGGGGACGCCATCACCCATTACATCACCATTCGTTACCGCCGGGGGATCACCGCTGATTATGAGGTGGTCTGCGGTGACAGTGTGTACCGGGTGAAACGTCAGCGCGATCTGAACGGGGCGCGGCGCTTTCTGCTGCTGGAGTGTACGGAGCTGGGCGAATGTAGGCAGAGTCACGGAGGCAACAATGACGACTTCCTTTTTGCACGTTGATTTTCAGCAGCCCGCGGAGATGCGCTTTAACCGCGCCCGTGTCCGGCGGGCGTTTGTCACGATTGGTCAGCGTCATATGTGTGATGCCCGTCGGCTGGTGATGCGCCGTGCGCGGTCGGCACTGGGTGAAAACCCCGGTTATCAGACCGGACGCCTGGCTCGTTCGATTGGTTATATGGTCCCCAGAGCCAGTAAACATCGCCCCGGTTTTATGGCACGTATAGCCCCTAACCAGCGTAATGGTGAGGGAAACCGCCGCATCACCGGTGATTTTTATCCGGCTTTTTTGTTCTATGGCGTGAAGAGAGGGGCAAAACGTCGTCGCAGCCATCATCGTGGTGCATCCGGTGGCAGAGGCTGGCGACTGGCTCCACGTAATAACTTCATGGTGGAAACGCTTGAAAAGAACCACAGCTGGACACGCTATTTTCTGGCGCGGGAATTGCGTAAATCACTGAAGCCGGAGCGACGACACAGATGAAACTGACGCCTGTTATTGCTGCACTGCGTGCCCGCTGTCCGTATTTTGAAAACCGGGTTGCAGGCGCGGCCCAGTTCAAAAATCTGCCGGAGGTCGGAAAGCTGAAACTCCCGGCGGCATATGTGGTACCGGGGGATGACTCTCCGGGAGAAAACAAAAGCCAGACCGACTACTGGCAGGAGCTGAAAGAGGGTTTCTCCGTGGTTGTCATACTGAGTAACGGGCGTGATGAGCGCGGTCAGTTTGCCTCGTATGATGTGGTGGACGATGTCCGGCAGATGCTCTTTAAGGCCCTGCTGGGCTGGAACCCGGAGGCGTGCGGTAACCCGATTACCTATGACGGCGGCACGCTGCTGGATCTGAATCGTCATGAGCTGATTTATCAGTTCGATTTTTCGGTCATCAGCGAGCTGACTGAAGACGATACCCGCCAGCAGGATGATCTGAACACTCTGGATGAACTGCAAACGCTGGCGATTGATGTTGATTATCTCGAGCCCGGTAACGGGCCTGACGGCGATATCGAACATCACACCGAAATAACCCTTCCTTCCTGAGGATCCTCATGTTTGTCAAACCTGTTAAAGGGCGGTCAGTTCCTGACCCTGCCCGCGGCGACCTTTTGCCCGCCGAAGGGCGAAATGTTGACGAGAACAACTACTGGCTGCGCCGTGAAGCAGCGGGTGATATCCGGCGCGTGAATAAAAAGGTGAATACCGATGACGATAAGCTTTAACACCATTCCGTCGAATACGCTGGTTCCGTTGTTTTATGCGGAAATGGATAACCAGGCGGCGAATACTGCACAGGACAGCGGAGCATCGCTGCTGATTGGTCATGCCAATAACGGTGCAGAGATTGTTGCCAACAGTCTGGTACTGATGCCGTCGGCAGACTATGCACGCCAGATTTGTGGTGCGGGAAGTCAGCTGGCGCGTATGGTCGAGGCTTATCGCCAGACTGACCCGTTTGGCGAGCTGTATGTGATTGCCGTTCCTGAATCCACAGGCGCGGCGGCAACGGTTACGCTGACGGTGACCGGGGCGGCAACCGAAACCGGCACGGTGAATGTGTATGTGGGACGTACCCGCGTGCAGGCACCGGTGACTAACGGCGATAACGTCACGATGATTGCCAGCAGTATCCAGGATGCCATCAATGCCGTTCCGACCCTGCCGTTTACAGCTTCATCTTCGGCAGGCGTGGTCACACTGACCGCGCGTCATAAGGGGCTTTGCGGGAATGAAATTCCTGTCAGCCTCAATTACTACGGCTTTGGTGGGGGCGAAGTGCTGCCAGCGGGCGTACAGATTGCCGTGGCGACGGGTACCGCCGGAACGGGCGCTCCTGTTCTCACCGGCACGGTGGCTGCAATGGCGGATGAGCCGTTTGATTATATCGGCCTGCCGTTCAACGACACGGCCTCCGTTAACACGCTGGTGACCGAGATGAACGATACCAGCGGTCGCTGGAGCTATGCGCGTCAGCTGTATGGTCATGTGTATACGGCAAAGATCGGCAC
Source organism: Escherichia sp. WS1451 (assembly GCF_046487365.1). Taxonomy (NCBI): domain Bacteria; kingdom Pseudomonadati; phylum Pseudomonadota; class Gammaproteobacteria; order Enterobacterales; family Enterobacteriaceae; genus Escherichia; species Escherichia sp. WS1451. Next base: position 244,259 of record NZ_JBJQJP010000006.1, on the reverse strand, counting down.
GCTGTCAGAACTGGTGACCGCAGGTGACCAGTTTAACCAGCAGCACATTACCCTGGCGGGGTACGAAAAAGAAACCCAGACGCCTGCCGACGAGCTGGCAGCCAGCCGTACCGCCCGCGCAGCGGTGTTTATCCGCAATGATCCGGCACGTCCCACGCAGACCGGTGAGCTGGTGGGTATGCTGCCTGCGCCGAAGGGGAAACGGTTCACGATGACCGAACAACAGACCCTGCTGTCTCATGGCGTGGCAACGGCGTATGTCGAAAGCGGGGGGCTGCGCATTCAGCGTGATGTCACCACGTACAGGAAAAATGCTTACGGTGTTGCGGATAACAGCTACCTCGATAGTGAGACGCTGCATACCAGCGCGTATGTGCTGCGCAAACTGAAATCCGTCATTACCAGTAAGTACGGGCGTCACAAGCTTGCCAGCGACGGTACCCGCTTTGGTCCCGGTCAGGCGATTGTCACACCGGCGGTGATCAAAGGGGAACTGCTGGCAACCTACCGTCAGCTTGAGCGTGCGGGGATCGTGGAAAACTACGAACTGTTTAAGCAGTACCTAGTTGTGGAGCGTGATGCCAGCGATCCGAACCGCCTGAACACGCTGTTCCCGCCTGACTATGTTAACCAGTTGCGTGTCTTTGCCGTGGTTAACCAGTTCCGTCTTCAGTATTCAGAGGAGTCTGCATAATGGCCCGTATCGGGGGAACCTGTTATTTCAAAATTGACGGTCAGCAGCTATCGCTGACCGGCGGCATTGAGGTGCCCATGAACAGGACGGTCAATGATGACATCATCGGCCTGGACGGTTCAGTGGACCGCAAGGAAACTCACCGTGCGCCTTATGTCAAAGGGACCTTCAAGGTGCCGAAGAATTTTCCGGTGAGCAAAATCACCTCGTCTGATGAGATGACCATCACTGCCGAGCTGGCGAACGGTCAGGTCTATGTATTGTCGTCCGCCTGGCTGCACGGCGAAGCGAACCATAATGCCGAAGAAGGCACGGTTGATCTTGAGTTCCACGGTGAAGAAGGGGATTACCAGTAATGAAAGAGCTTGAGTTAAAGAAACCGATTACTGCTCATGGCGAGACACTCTCCGTACTGGAGTTTGATGAGCCCACCGGGAAGGATGTCCGCGAGCTGGGGTATCCCTACCAGATGAATCAGGATGAGTCCGTCAGACTTCTGGCGCATGTGGTGTCGAAATACATTGTGCGGCTGGCGAAAGTGCCGCAAAGCTCTGTCGACCAGATGTCTCCGGCAGACCTGAATGCAGCGGCGTGGCTTGTGGCCGGTTTTTTCCTCCAGGCCTGACGGCTGAATACCTCACTGATCGCTTCTTTGACTGCGCCAGCTACTGGCGCATTAATCCTTTCGAATTGCTGAATATGCCGATCAGTGAAATTCCCTTACTGGTCAGTCAGGCAAACAGGATAGAGCAGGAGAAACGCACACATGGCTGAATTTGAGCTTAAGGCGTTGATCACCGGTGTCGACAGGCTTTCTCCCGCGCTGTCGAAAATGCAAAAGAAAATCCGGGGATTTAAACGCCAGGCGGAAGAAGCGTCACAGGGGGGGCTGGCGCTTGGTGGCGGACTGGCAGCGGGTCTGACGCTTTCCCTGAAATCTTATGCCGATCAGGAAAACGCCGCCACCGGGCTGAAAGTCGCCATGATGGATGCGAACGGCGAGGTTGGAAAGAGCTTTCAGGACATCAATAAACTGGCTATTGGCCTGGGTAACCAGCTACCCGGTACAACGGCTGATTTCCAGAACATGATGCAGATGCTGGTGCGTCAGGGGATCCCGGCAGAAAACATTCTTGGCGGTGTGGGTAAAGCGACAGCTTATCTTGCGGTACAACTGAAAAAAACACCGGAAGCGGCTGCCGAGTTTGCCGCAAAGATGCAGGATGCTACCGGAACGGCGTCAGAAGACATGATGGGGCTGTTCGACACTATCCAGAAGGCGTTTTATCTGGGCGTTGACGATACCAACATGTTGTCCTTCTTCACTAAAACCAGCTCTGTTCTGAAGATGGTGAACAAGGACGGTCTTCAGGCTGCACAGAGCCTTGCCCCCATCAGCGTCATGATGGATCAGATGGGGATGAACGGGGAGTCGGCAGGTAACGCCCTGCGAAAAGTTATCCAGTCCGGATTAAGCGTTAAGAAAATCAGGGACGTCAATAAAATCATGGCCCGCCAGAAACTCGGGGTACAGCTCGATTTTACTGACGGCAAAGGGAGTTTTGGCGGTCTTGATAACATGTTCAGGCAACTGGCAAAGTTGCGAAAACTGACCGACGTTAAGCGAACAGGCGTACTTAAGGCAATATTTGGTGATGATGCCGAAACCCTTCAGGTGGTCAATGCCCTGATCGATAAAGGAAAGGATGGCTACGATCAGATCCAGCAGAAGATGAATAAACAGGCCAGCCTGAATAAACGTGTTCAGGCTCAGCTTGGTACGCTGTCCAACCTGTGGGAGGCAATGACGGGGACCGCAACTAACGGCCTTGCGGCTATTGGCGGCGCATTTTCTGGTGACGCTAAAAATATCACGCAATGGCTGGGGGAGTTGGGGGAGAAATTCACGAAGTTTGCGGATGAAAATCCCCGGGTTATTCGCGGCGTCGTCGGGCTTGCTGCCGGTCTTGCGATTCTGAAACTGGGATTGATGGGCGTTGGCGGTGCCATCAGTATTGTCAGCAGGATCATGTCGATGACGCCGATTGGCATGATTGTGACGGCGATAGCCCTGGCTGCGGGATTAATTATCACTAACTGGGATGTTGTCGGATCTTATTTTAAGAAACTCTGGGAAACCATTGGTCCTTATTTTGAGGCTGGCTGGGAACTCCTTAAGAAAGTTTTTACCTGGTCGCCGCTGGGGATGGTGATCAATAACTGGGGGCCGGTTGTTAAGTGGTTTCAGGATATGTGGGACAAGCTGAAGCCAATTATTGAGTGGTTTACCGACAGTTCCGGTGACACGGTCGATGCCATTAACTCTGCGCAGTGGGGCGCGGGTGCTTATGATGCTTATGGGACGGGAATACCGGCGCGGGGATACACACCTTATCCGGCGGTAGATCTGGCTCAGTCAAACAACGCCTCCGATGCCACAGGCCCGAATCCCTTCATGATTAACAAAGCTATCGCGCCAAAAGTTGATGGCGAGATCAAGGTTTCATTTATGAATATGCCACCAGGTATGCGGGTTACGGAAACACGTTCCAGTGGCATTGATATTAATCACGATGTTGGGTACACCAGATTTAGGTAAAGACGAACAGGGAGGGCCGCCCCTCCCTGAACTTACTGTGCGAACACGCAATTTCGGCCTGATGGGGAGCCGACAATTCTGGACATTTTTTCGCAAATAACAGTTACCTGTTCTCCTTTTTTAAGAGCAGCAGCTGTTGATTTTTCAGAGTCTTGCATCTCCATTCTTGCTGGCATGAATTCATTTTCAGTTCTGAATTTAATAATTATAGAGTCAGTAAAGTCCTTATCAATGGATTGTACGATACCTCTAACGGCGATTAATTTACCTTTTAACTGTTCATCGGTAGCGACTTCATTTTCTTCATACTCTTTAAACAGCTGTCGAGCAGTAGTGTTGTAGATTTCTTTTTGCGGTGCCGCAGCTTCCGTATCGGATGAGTATGAAGAATTAGAGCCTTTATCGTTATTGCCTGCAAAATATCCAATAATCACCAACCCGATGAAAATATATAAAATCCATTTTAATAATTTCTTCATGTTATCACCTTAATGCTAATAATTTATATGGTTACAAATGGTAATGGCTACCACTACAAATTATGGCATTACCAGTAAATATTACTACTGATAATAAATATGGGACTTATATGACGTGGAAAGACAGGCTTCAGGATGCGTCATTTCGCGGCGTACCGTTTAAAGTTGAAGAAGAAAGTGCGGGAACCGGTCGCCGTGTGGAAACACACGAATACCCGAACCGCGACAAGCCCTATACTGAAGATCTGGGAAAAGTCACTTTCCGCCCGTCCATCACGGCTTATGTGGTGGGAGATGACTGCTTTGACCAGCGCGATCGCCTGATTGATGCGCTGAATAAACCCGGTCCCGGCACGCTTGTCCATCCGACATACGGTGAGCTGAAAGTCTGTGTTGACGGGGAAGTTCGGGTCAGCACATCGAAAAGTGAAGGGCGTATTGTCCGCTTTGACCTGAAGTTTGTCGAAGCGGGAGAACTCTCTTACCCCACATCAGGTGCGGCGACGGCGCAGACGCTGATGTCATCCTGTTTTGCACTGGATGACTGCATCAGTGACAGCTTCAGCGGTTTCAGTATCGATGGCGTGGCGGATTTCGTGCAGAACGACGTTATCGGTAATGCCGGCACAATGCTGGGGTATGTTTCTGATGCGATGAAAGTGGTGGATTCTGCTGTATCGGATGCCGCCAGGCTGTTGCAGGGAGATATTTCGGTACTTCTGCCGCCGCCATCGTCAGGCAAAAATTTCGTTGAGCAGGTGCAGAAAATGTGGCGTACCGGGAAGCGCCTTTATGGTAACGCCAGCGACCTGGTCACCATGATCAAAACGCTTTCCGGTGTCAGCCTCGGCAGCGATCTGCAACCGCGCGGTGTCTGGAAAACGGACAGTAAAACCACCGCCACGGCAATGCAGCAGCGTAACGTGGTTGCCAGCACCCTTCGTACGACCGCAATCAGCGAAGCGGCGTATGCCGTCACCCGGCTGCCTGCACCAACAACTTCCGCAGTGATGCAGAATTCCGCAGTGGGGCAGTCAACAACACCCGCGCAGAGCACCGGCTGGCCTTCCGTCACGCATCCGGCACTGAACAATGCACCGGCGGTGAAAAACACGGTTGACCTGCCAACGTGGGAAGAACTGACCGACATTCGCGACACACTGAATACGGCAATTGAGAAGGAGTTGTCCCGTACAACCAGTGATGCGCTGTTTCTGGCGCTGCGCCGGGTGAAAGCAGATCTGAATGCGGATATCAACACGCGCCTTGAACAGTCTGCACGGATCATTCAGCGCACACCGGATGAGGTTTTACCCGCGCTGGTGCTGGCGGCGACCTGGTTTGATAACGCGGCGCGTGACGCGGACATTATCCGGCGTAATGCCATTACGCATCCCGGCTTTGTGCCGGTGATCCCTCTGAAGGTGCCAGTGCAATGAACGATAACGTCACGCTACGGGTAAATGGCCGGGAGTGGAATGGCTGGACATCGGTGCGCATCGGTGCCGGTATTGAACGGCTGGCGCGGGATTTCAGTGTGGAGATCACCCGCCAGTGGCCGGGAGATGAGGGTATCACCACGCTTCAGCCGCGCATTAAAAACGGTTCAAAAGTGGAAGTGCTGATTGGTGATGAGCTGGTGATCACCGGCTGGGTGGAGGCGACTCCCGTTCGTTACGATGCCCGTTCGATCAGCACCGGTATTGCCGGACGCAGTCTGACCGCTGACCTGATTGACTGTGCAGCCGAACCGACACAGTTTAACGGACGATCGCTGGTACAGATTGCGCAGGCGCTTGCAGCGCCTTTCGGCATTGAGGTGGTGAACAGCGGCGCGCCGTCGGGTGTTATTCCTGATGTCCAGCCTGATCACGGCGAAACGGTGATTGAGGTGATCAACAAAATACTCGGTCAGCAGCAGGCACTGGCTTACGACGACCCGCACGGCAGGCTGGTGATTGGCGGTATTGGCTCAACGCGGGCACATACCGCGCTGGTACTCGGGGAAAACATCCTTTCCTGCGATACGGAGAAGAGTATCCGGGAGCGGTTTTCAGTTTACCAGGTGGCGGGGCAGCGTGCCGGAAACGACGATGATTTCGGTGAGGCTACCACCACCGCGCTGCGGGCCCGCACAGAGGACGCATTTATTGCCCGTTACCGTCCGATGTATATCAGGCAGACAGGGCAGGCTACGGGGGCAGGCTGTATTGCCCGTGCTGACTTTGAAGCCCGACAACGGGCGGCACGGACGGATGAAACCACCTATGTGGTGCAGGGCTGGCGACAGGGTAACGGTACGCTGTGGCAGCCCAACCAGCGGGTGATTGTCTTCGATCCGGTCTGTGGTTTCGATAATACCGAACTGCTTGTTTCGGAAGTCACGTTTACTCAGGACCAGAACGGCACCCTGACGGAAATCCGTGTCGGCCCGCCTGATGCTTATCTGCCTGAACCCGAAGCCCCCGGCGCGCGGAAAAAGAAAAAAGCCAGAGTACAGGAGGACCCGTTCTGATGAGGACGATTGAAGCCATGCAGCGACAACTCCTCGGCCTGATTGGGCGGGCCGTGGTGAAAAGCATCAGTGCCGCCACGAAATGTCAGACCGTGGATGTGTCCCTGATTGCCGGTGAACCCAAAGCCGGGGTTGAGCATCTTGAACCCTACGGTTTTACCGCAAGGGCAAACAGCGGTGCAGAAGCGGTGGTGTTGTTTCCGGATGGCGACCGTTCTCATGCGGTAGTTGTTACGGTGTCGGACCGGCGCTACCGCCTGAAAGGGCTGCAGACGGGTGAGGTGGCTGTCTATGACGATCAGGGGCAGTCCGTGATGCTGACCCGGGAGGGGATCGTGGTGGACGGTGCAGGTAAAACGATCACGTTTCGCAATGCACCTGAAGCACGTTTTGAAATGGACCTTGAAGTGACCGGACAGGTGAAAGACCTGTGCGACTCCGGCGGCACCACCATGTCAGCGATGCGGCTTGCTTATAACGGGCATCGTCACAGAGAGAACGGTCAGGGCAGTAACACCGACAAACCTGATAAAGCGATGGAGGCATGATGGAACTGTGGCTGACGGTGAACGGTAAACGCACCTGCGCCAGCGCACCGCTGGATCCGCTGACCCGCGCCGTGGTGATTTCCCTGTTCACCTGGCGGCGGGCGGAGCCTGATGACAATGCCGACGTCCCGATGGGATGGTGGGGGGATACCTGGCCTGCGGTACAGAATGACCGTTACGGCTCCCGACTGTGGCTGCTTCAGCGCAGCAAACTGACCAATCAGCTGGTGCAGACGGTAAGGGGGTATATCCGCGAATGCCTGCAATGGATGATTGATGACGGCGTGGTGTCCCGTATTGATCTGGATATCCGCCGCACCGGGATTAATGAACTGGGTAACAGTATCACTCTCTGGCGTCGTGACGGACCGGTAATGATTTCTTTTGATGATCTGTGGAGTGCGATAACGCATGGCGGACAGTGAATTTCAGCGCCCGACGCTGGCAGAAAATATCAGTATGCTCCGTAACGATTTATTCGCCAGGCTGGACGTCAGCGACACGCTCCGGCGCATGGATGAAGACGTGCGGGCAAAGGTGTATGCGGCGGCGCTGCATACGGTTTACGGGTACATCGATTATCTGGCAATGAATATGCTGCCTGACCTGTGCGATGAGTCCTGGCTGGCGCGACATGCTGCGATGAAACGGTGTCCGCGCAAGGGGGCCACGGCTGCCAGCGGGTATATGCGCTGGGAAGGTGTCAGCGATGGCCTGAAGGTGACTGCCGGGAGCGTGATTCAGCGCGATGACCTGGTTCAGTACACGGCAACTGCCGATGCAACCAGCTCCGGTGGTGTCCTGCGTGTGCCGATCACTTGCTCAACTACAGGCGCGGTCGGTAACGCTGACGACGGTACGGCATTAATCCTGGTCACGCCGGTGAATGGTCTGCCGTCTTCCGGTGTGGCTGACACCCTGACAGGCGGATTTGATACTGAAGAGCTGGAAACGTGGCGCGCCCGCGTCATTGAGCGGTATTACTGGACGCCTCAGGGCGGGGCTGACGGGGACTATGTCGTCTGGGCTAAAGAAGTGCCCGGCATTACCCGCGCATGGACATACCGACACTGGATGGGAACGGGGACTGTCGGTGTGATGATTGCCAGCAGTGACCTGATTAATCCCATTCCGGAAGAGTCAACGGAAACGGCGGCAAGACAACATATCGAGCCACTGGCCCCGGTGGCAGGCTCTGATTTGTATGTATTCAGGCCGGTGGCGCATAAAGTGGATTTTCATATCCGCGTGACGCCGGACACACCGGAAATACGGGCTGCCATCACCGCGGAGTTGCGTTCGTTCTTGCTGCGTGATGGTTATCCGCAGGGAGAACTGAAGGTGTCGCGTATCAGTGAGGCGATTTCCGGTGCGAACGGGGAATACAGCCATCAGTTGCTTGCACCGGCGGACAATATCTCCATTGCAAAAAATGAACTGGCGGTACTGGGGACGATTTCATGGACGTGACAAACGATGATTACATCCGTCTGTTGTCGGCACTGTTGCCCCCCGGTCCGGCGTGGTCAGCCAGCGATCCGGCGATTGCCGGTGCGGCACCGTCATTAACCCGCGTTCATCAGCGTGCGGATGCCCTGATGCGGGAGCTGGATCCGCGCACCACCACTGAACTGATAAACCGCTGGGAGCGTCTGTGCGGTCTGCCGGATGAATGTATTCCCGCAGGGACACAGACCCTTAGCCAGCGTCAGCAACGGCTGGATGCGAAGGTTAACCTGGCGGGCGGCATCAATGAGGATTTTTACCTTGCGCAGCTTGCTGCCCTGGGTAGACCAGATGCCACCATCACGCGATACGACAAAAGCACGTTCACCTGCTCATCGGCTTGTACTGACGAGGTGAATGCGCCGGAATGGCGGTATTACTGGCAGGTCAATATGCCAGCTGCCACCAACACCACCTGGATGACATGTGGCGATCCCTGCGATTCCGCACTGCGTATCTGGGGGGACACCGTTATCGAGTGCGTGCTTAACAAACTCTGCCCGTCGCATACCTACGTAATTTTTAAATATCCGGAGTAATCCATGCATCGTATAGACACGAAAACCGCGCAAAAGGATAAGTTCGGCGCGGGTAAGAACGGTTTTACCCGTGGTAACCCCCAGACAGGCACGCCTGCCACCGATCTGGATGATGACTACTTTGACATGTTGCAGGAAGAGCTCTGCAGCGTGGTGGAGGCATCCGGTGCCAGCCTGGAGAAGGGGCGGCATGACCAGCTGCTTACCGCGCTTCGTGCGCTGCTGTTAAGTCGCAAAAATCCGTTTGGCGATATCAAATCGGACGGCACGGTGAAAACGGCTCTTCAAAACCTTGGTTTGGGAGATACAAGCGGATACGTGGGACGCTGGGTGAATACCCGGGTTTTCACGTCATCAGGTACGTACACCCCGACGCCAGGAACAAAACGGATCAGGGTCACAATAACGGGCGGCGGTGGCGGAGGGGGCGGCTGCAAGGCTATATCCAATAATGAAACGTTTTTCGGTGCTGGCGGCGGGGCAGGTGGGACAGTAATCACCACGCTGATCCTGACGAAGGATAGTTATCCTGTCACTATTGGCGCAGGTGGGGCCGGCGGCGTTAGTGCGACGAACGGCTTCAAGGGCGGTGATAGCTCGTTCGGATCGGTAATAGCCCCTGGTGGTGAAGGTGGTGGAAAATCAGGAGTCACAAACACGAACGGTGGTAACGGCGGTGTGCCAAGTACTGGCGGTATCAACATCATTGGTGGAAATGGAGGCGACGGTCAGTCCGGAAATATCGGCGTCAGCGGTGAAGGCGGAACATCGTACTGGGGGGGCGGTGGACGCGCAGGCGCTGGCGGTGGTGTTAGTGGTAAGGCATATGGTTCAGGTGGCGGTGGCGCATACGATGCCGGTTATAGCGGAACCAGTATGACAGGCGGGAAAGGTGCTGCTGGGGTTTGTATTATCGAGGAGTTTGCATAATGAATGCGTCATATGCAGTTATTGAAAATGGGATGGTTGTGAATGTCATTGTCTGGGATGGCGAGGATGAATTCACTGTGCCGGATAATCTGCAGCTCATTAATATTTCTGATATCAGTGAGCAGCCCGGAATTGGCTGGGCGTATTCAGACGGGGTATTTACTGCGCCGCTCCCTCCGGAACGTTCTCATGATGAACAGGTAGCTGACGCTGAACAGAAAAAACAGTCGCTGATAGACGCAGCAATGGCCAATATCAGCGTGATTCAGTTAAAGCTGCAGGCCGGGCGCAAACTGACGCAAGAAGAAACTACCCGACTTAACGTTGTGCTGGATTATATCGAGGCTGTGACGGCAACAGATACCAGCATTGCACCGGATATTGAGTGGCCGGATGAACCGTGCTTCGCTGAATAAAATCTGTTGAGGAGAAGCGGTTTAATTGTAACTCAATTCTTTTTGTGTAATAAAAGTAGGACAAAACTGTGACACATAAAGCCTCGCAATGGTTTGCAAGGCTTTGAACGCTTCTATATTGAGGATGTGACGCGGTTTCGTTTATTTCCATTCTATATATTGATGTCGATTTTTATGAATATAGAGCATACGGATAAACTGCAGTGTGATTAGAGTCAAAGTAATAGTTGTTGACTCTAATCATTGCAAAGTGACTTTACTTAATGAAATTTATCTCGGATGAATTGTTGCGATGGCTTTTCAATGAATATATATGACATATAGCTAATTGCCATTAATGTAAGCATGAATAAAATGAATACCTTGGGGCTGTAAAAAAGATCGCGTCCATAGCCAATCTTGTCAGCTAAATAAACAACAATGATTTGCAAAGGAAAATGTAAAAGATAGGATGAATAACTGATATCACCCAACCATTCAATTTTTTTCCCAAAATCGTTTCGTATTGCGCTAATTGACACAAGGAAAAAGATTATGGAGGTAAATCCGAATAAGATAATTGAGAATATATCTGCTACTTGCAGGGTAAAGATAACTCCCCATGAGATCAATAGAAAAACACAAGCAAAAATAAAAAATAACTTTGCGCTAATATTTTTTATGACAGCAATCGTAATTTTATAGGTCAGACCACCAATAAAGAAAGAGAATGCGCCGATCATTATGGGATTGTTAATTTTGAAAAAGTAGTACGACAATGCAACTATTAAAATTGATATGAATGTTGTTTTTGATGTGAACTTGCATAATATAAAAAATATCATGTACATAAGTACTTCAATCGACACGGACCATGTCGGGGCGTTGAAGGACCAACCTCGCTCAAATCCCCATGATTGAATCATCAATAAATTCAGAATGGCATGGTAAATGTCATTCATAGGATAAACAAAAAAATAATTATGACTTTTAAAGAAAATAATTTGTAATATTGCCACGACAGCAAATGTAAATATATAAAGTGGATATAATCTACTGACACGGTTAACTATAAAAGTTTTTGCTGAGGTTTTATTGCTGTGTATATTGTCAGCGTATAGATAAAAAAATATGAATCCAGAAATCATAAAAAACAATTCGACAGCATATAAACCGTAATGATAAAAGACGGAAAAAAAATCATAAAAAGGTTGGCGGTTTATGATTATGTCAGATGCAGCATTCTTTTTCATAAAAAAATGTTGCCAATGCCATAACACAACGGAAAGTGCGGCAAATCCTCTCAGAACATCCAGAGTATATATTCTCTTCCCAAAAACATTCGTCACAACGAACCTCTTTTAATAAAGTCAAGTGATAATGAAAGATAAATATTGTAAACGAAAAAACACTGGACTGGAACATATATCTCTGCCTGTAATTTAACCAAGATAATTTTACTAACGCAGTCATAATTCGTTCATGTATACCAGATGAAAGTACATGTTCTATGAAATAGGGTTTTGCCTAGAGTTTGAAGGTTTTTAACGATTATACCTGTTTAATCGACTCCCCATGTTTTTTGACATTATCCACCGCACACGATACTGGATGCCAGGTAAACTGATTTGCTGGCATAAAGTCACTGAGAATTTTTTACCAACAATATCTTGCCACATCTTTTCCCGTACAGTTTCGGCAATAGAATCAGCGGGCAGCGGTCATCAATATTCACCAGACATTGATCTGCCGCACTATCTGACCGGTGTCCTGCTGAGAATACTAATTTCTTTTTTTTGCAAGTGCTGTCCAATCATGATTGGGGGGGGCTGGCGGAGTTGAAAACGCAGACACGTTGTATGCAATAACGTGCTGCGGTTTAATCTTATCAATTGAATACTCAAAAATTAGGTGAGTAACGGACCGGGGACATAGCTCCTTTTTTTCTTAATTCATCTGGTATTTTTTTTCCAAGATAAAGATTTGCTATTTCAGGTGGGGCTTCTCGACCTTCAAAACCATAGCGAGAACTTTGTGTTGCCTCAAAGTCAGGATCCTCGTCCCAGTATTTCATCGTAGGGAAATTTTCACGTGTTGATTTGAGCCATTTATCAGCAATAAAAACCCCTCGAACGATGCCCCTTACAGTGGCAAGAATGACTTCTGCTTGACTGGCGCGCGAGGCATTGATGCGCCAGCTAAATCGAACCGCATCATAAAGCTCTGAATCCTTTGCACTTCTGTTAACGGAAATCATTAATGCTTTATGATGAAATGTTATGCTTTCGGGTTGATATGTTGCTATCAATTCTTTGACATGCGCGGCGCCGAATTCATTGCTGCCAGCACCATTCATGATATTCGTTAACCCAGGGTAGGCATCAATAAGTGCTGCTTCAACTTCGTACGCCGTCTTTTCATCAGTCATTCCATGTCGATGGATGACATGGATAACTTCAAGTCCCGCTAATCTTATTTCTCTGATTTGCTTTAGCTTGTTGCTCAGTAACTCGTCATCATCAGCCGCTGCCACTTCACCGCGCATATGGGCAAATACGCGGTTACCTTTGCCTTTCCCTACATAGAAGGTGCTTCCGTCCCTAGGATCAATCAATCGGTATACATACCAGCCAAGGTGTTCAATTACTCCAGAAGGAAACTCAGTAATATCCATTTTGCAATATCTGTGAATTATTTGTGAGACGTATATTAATGAACATTGCAAGGGCTCACAACTAGTAGTGTTGAGAAAGCCATCGGGAAAATGAGGCTAACCCTTTGAATTTACATAGCGCAAAAAGATACCTTTCCTCATAATGTGAGCTAATTTTATGTTTCGTTTGATGATCGGGTCGGTCTCGAAACCCGTAGCCACGTCGTATGCAAGAACGTGCTACGGTTAGCTGGTGAAATGTCGATAGTGCGAGTGTTGAATAATTTCTAGCCGTTATTGATTTTACGTATTTTTGTATGAGATGATTTGCATCTCCTGCCACCGACCATCTATGACTATACGTCACCATTTCTAGGGCTGCTATGTGCCAAGAGCGGTAATTGACAGAGAGCAGCCCTATCTCAGTGGCTTTATTTTTTTAGAGATTGCATTCGTTCATTGAATATGTCCAATGTGTCTTGAAATTCAACAAAGCCTCTATTCTTTATAAGGCTTTTAATTAAGTTAGGAAAATCACTTTCTACACCAGCTGTAATGAAATCTAACTCGCCTAATTTGTTTGGGATGTTTTCAGAAACAAATTTGTTAATAACCTCAAGAAATTGATCAGGCATGGCACATCCGCTTGCGACTAAATGCAAACATTCCATAATATCGCTTACTGTTGCCAGTGGTAGGTTTAAAATATTACTGTTAATAAACTTGTCTATAATGTCAACGACCTCAGGAGAGCCAATCCTTTTGATGTTCAATAATAAACTCTTAGTGATGAATCTTTTCCACTCATCATCAAATAATTGTATTTTTGTTAGCGCTAATGTTAATAGTTCAGTGTTTTTGTATTCGTAATTATGATTCTCTGATAATATGTAAATGTTTCGTAAGATATTGGAGTTAATTACATGCTGGTCATAACCATTTAACTCTCCTGTATTGATTTTTATAAGTATTACATCCAGGATTTTTAACATATCATCATGGGATTTTTGATACAAAAACTCATTCACAGCTAGAAGATTATGTATGTTTTCATAAATATTTATGTTATTAGTTCTGCCTTCTAACAAAGGAAGTAAGCCATTTATTATTTTCTTTAACTGGTTTGAACTCCACGGAACACATCCTAATATAATCAATAAATTATTGGTCCATCGATCTATTGAAGTGGTATGAATAAAATTTTTATTTTTCAACCTAATCAGGTTGCATATATTTTCGAGAGAGTTGAGTAAATATTTCTTAATATGGCGAACTTCTCTTTTGTCAAGTTTGCTGGTGCTGATTATTATTTTGTCTTTTATTACTTTACTTAAAAATTTTTTGAGTTTTTCTGTCTCGCAGTATTTTATTAACATAAATAGATCGATTCTATTAACATAGAATATATCTTCGCATAGATAGTGTTCGAGGCTACTAAGAATATTAAATTCGAAAAATTGTTTAACTTCTTTAGATTCTTCAATTAAAATTTCGTTGCCTAAAATGAAATACACATAAGGGTACAGTTTCGCTCTTGTTTTAAATTCATCATTGGAAAATGCTATTCCACCACTCTTTCTTATTTGTGAGTACCCTAAATTCTTCTTCGATTCAACGTCAAATCGATAGTAAGCTTTGTATATTTCATTAAATTCAAGCATCTTTACTAATTCTTGTAACTCACTTTGCACCCCCCGTGGAAAATCAATTATTTTACTTTTAAACTCAAATGGAGTATGGCTTTCCATTATTGATTTACAATCTTCATCAATGTCCTTACCGTTACAGTGTAAATCCGACTTCAACATCCTGTAAGCATAATCAAAATTAGACATGTGAATGGTGGCGAGAATATAGTTTCTCTCATTAAGATGAAGCTTTACTTTCGAAATAAGAATATCGAGAAGTTTGCCATATTCCTTGTTAATAAGAAGTATTTCAGCATTATCCTTTGAATAAGCGAAAGAAATCTTATTGTATAGCTCAGACTCTAATTCTGAAGAACTAATCACCTCATACAGTTTCGAGTCATAACTAACTGTATTTATAAATGCCTTTTCCAAAATTGATGAGAATGTCTTTTTTAAGTGAGTATTTTTACTCAAAATGTCATTAAGGTATATGCTATTTATTTTCCTGCTATACTCGTCATAATCAGTCGTCAAAATATTATTGTGGGAGGTTAGTTTAACCCCAGATTTATCATAATCAATGGTACTATTAGTTAATTTTTTACTGATCTGCTCAGGGAGCAATACTTTGTATTGTGTTAATGCTTTTAGTTTGCTATCAACATATTTATTTATTTTTTTTGTTACAATACATTGAATATCATTCTTCAATTTATTTTTATCAAAATCAGACATTCTCAGGTCATCTTCTATTTTTTTTACCTTTGACTCAGTATAGATCAGGGTCCTCTTTATAAACTCATCTTGGTTTTTAACAAGCTTGAAATCACTGAAAAATTTTGAATAAAGATCATGATAGCTAATGTCAGTATTCATCGGTGTCAACAAGGATATCCCATGATTTCTTAAGTAAAGAGCCTGGGCTGCATCATGATTTTTCTGGAGCAAATATTTTCTTGGTGTTGCTTTTGATATAGTTGTAACCCATGAAACAATCTGTTTTAAATCATAATCACTATAAGAGTATCCTAAAAACACAACAGTGTTTGTTGAGAAAATTCCTTTTATAAAATTTTCGATAAGTGGAAAATTTTGGCTGTACTGTAAGTAATCATCCTCTTTAAAAACAAAATTATTCTGTCGAAAATCCCCATGCATCTTTATAATTTTCTTGTCCAAATGACTTTGTGCCAGGTCCACGTCAGAACTAACTAAATCATAAGCCAATCCTATATCTTGTGCAGTTTTTTCAAGCAAACTATCCCAGTTGGTTGTAATTATATAGTGGGGGTTTAATTCAAATAGCATCTTATGAAAAAGACTTGGTTTCAAATCTCTAATTATTGATTTGACTTTTTTAACATAAGAGTTTTGTCCGTATTGAAGAAAGTAAAGTTGGGCTATTTTTAAATAATCATTTTCTTCAGACAATCCTAAGTCGTCTTTTAGCTCATTTATTAACTCCCTCCAGGTTGGTATTTTTATTAATTCCGTTTCGCTGAATTTAGAAAAACCAGCACCAATAAAAAGAACTAACTTATTATCTTGACTGGCATTCAATATTTCGTTCAAGTCATATTCAGAAAAAGAAAGTGGATTTAATTCTATCATTTTATAACTCTATGCATGTCTTAAAATTCATTGCTTCCATCAATATTAGCATAATTAAGTATTTCAAATCATAACGATGCTTAATTTATCATTATAATCCATTAACTTGTTCCAAGTACACCGCTGCTAGTAATTTCTCCATTAACTGACTTATAAAGTGGGGGACTTCCGCCTCTCTCTCATAACAGACATTCACTACAGTTATGGCAGAAAGGTATGCAAGCCGAGTGTGGGAAAGTATGAAAGAAAAGAAGACTGCTGCGCCGTTTGTCGTCACATTTATCTTCATTGGCTATGCAAGTCGTAATACAAGGTGGGACAAAACTGAGACACATAAGGCCTCGCAATGGCTTGCAAGGCTTTACATGTTTTGATGTGGCGGGACGTGTGAGCGCAGTGTTGATGGGGTAATGCTTTGAATTAGAATCGGATTCTTATAATTCGTAATGCGAAGGTCGTAGGTTCGACTCCTATTATCGGCACCATTTAAATCAATAAGTTATCTCACATTTAAGTAAACTACGTTCTCCTCTTGTGCCTTTGATTTTGCTCGCGTGCGCGGTGAAATGCCTGACTGAAAGGTGAGCATATCGACGAACCATTTCGAGAGTTTCCCATCCGCTCATTTTTAAGTGCAAGCAGGGAAACACCGGACTAAACCAATCAGCTGTTCGAAAATGGCAAGCGGATTAATATGCCATGGCGGCTTTGAGCCGCACATATGGGGTGTGGCAAGCCTGATGGATGTTGCTGTGCTTGTGGTGGCGTCTTTGCTGGTCTGGTTGTTGGTTAATCGCGAAAATCATTATGCCAGAGGAATACCACAGGACGTTCAGGTTTTGCATAAAAAAGCCCACCATTAAGGTGGGCAAAAGGAATGATTTATATTCTCTGAGAGAAACATTACATTTCTCCTTGTCACTTCTAACATAAAAATATGGAGAAATAATGGAGCTTATATTAATTGGCGATTAGGTAACCATGTGGTTATACAAAACAATACAGTTCTTTACATTTGCCTTGTTTTATGAATACTCCTGAAGAGGTGTACAACATAATTAAACAAACAGGGTAAATATGAATATATTTGAACAAACTCCACCGAACCGCAGACGTTATGGTCTTGCTGCATTCATTGGGCTGATTGCTGGCGTTGTTTCCGCATTTGTGAAGTGGGGGGCTGAAGTTCCATTGCCGCCACGTAGCCCGGTGGATATGTTTAATGCAGCGTGTGGTCCGGAATCATTAATCAGGGCTGCTGGGCAAATTGATTGCTCCCGTAATTTTCTCAATCCTCCGTATATTTTTCTTCGAGACTGGCTGGGGCTGACAGATCCCAATGCGGCTGTTTATACCTTTGCCGGGCATGTCTTTAACTGGGTTGGTGTTACGCACATTATCTTTTCGATAGTGTTTGCTGTCGGTTATTGTGTGGTCGCTGAAGTATTTCCAAAAATTAAACTCTGGCAGGGCTTACTGGCAGGTGCTTTAGCCCAACTTTTTGTTCATATGATTTCATTCCCTCTCATGGGACTGACGCCACCTCTGTTTGATCTCCCGTGGTATGAGAATGTTTCTGAAATTTTTGGACATTTAGTCTGGTTCTGGTCCATTGAAATTATTCGCAGAGATTTACGAAACAGAATTACTCATGAGCCAGACCCTGAGATCCCTTTAGGCTCAAACAGATAATGCATTGAATGATAAAAATGGCGCAAATACAGCGCCATTTTTATAGGTTAAAAACATTGTTTTTAACTTTCTGATGGCAGATAGCCAGTGAGTACATCGCGCTACTTCAGGATGCTGTAGATCCGGAGAACACTATAGAGGAAGAGGCATTGTTGCTGGCAGATGGAAGAAGTTTCGGGGTTTGTTATCCCTGAAAAACGAGGCCCCGCGATTATAGCTGGCGGGGCAGTGCAATTAATTATTGCATATTTATAACGGTGTCAGCCCGTATTTAGCTCTTGCACGATTGCAAGCCTCATTGACGACTCCGTTCTCACCAGACATGGCGAATTCTCTGCACGTGGACGATCGATTTTTATATATCGTGCAACAGGCATTTTTGCCCGGTGTTCCTGCAAGGGCAATACATCGGGGGTTTTTCTGATTGGTACCGCTCATGCATCGGTGAAAAGGGGATATTTGTTCAGTAAGCCTGGCGGGAATGGTACCGCCAGCATCGTCGGCTTCGGCCCAGTAAAAAGAGACGCGGAAAAATGCACAACAGGCACCACACGTCATGCATGGATTCAGATTGCTCATAATTCACCAGTACAGCTATAAATCGTAAAGAGAACTGCGGTACGTCGTATGCAGGGACGTATCGCGGTTGGCTGGTGTACTTTCGATAGTGTGAGTATTGAATGATTTCCAGCCGTTACCGATTTTACGTCCTAATTCGTGAAGAAACCACTCGTTAGCAGGCCGCCTGGTACCTTTCCGTGTCTCCTGAACACTGTGGTGTGCATATGAGAAAGCTCATCGTTACAGGTGACATTGACGATCGCTTCCACATCATTTAAACGATTTTTGAGTCTCTGAGGTGGAATTCTTCCCTCGTCTGATGGATAAGTCTTAGTCCGCCGAAGGGGGCTTAGCCGGACAGGAATCGCTAATCTTAATGAATTTGTCGTTATAGACCAGATAGTGATTCCCCGGCTGACGTAACTCAGGCTGATGAACCACGTCTCCCGGACGTAGATACCAGGCGTCGCCTTCCTCTTCGGTCGAATCACATCCTGGTTTAATCAGTAGCTTAAACCACGTGTTGCCGGTGTTACTTACCGTTCCTGTCACCTGGTCGAAGGACCATTTAAACTGAACCTGACGTGGTCGTACTACCAGAATGGTATCCATCACCACCACCGGCTCTGTGCTGACCTCGCCGCCGGTTGGGCTACGTCTTGTCTGGTTGCGAGTGGGGACCTCGCGAAATGAGACCCGGTAGTAGCGCTCGCGGTTATCCTGTGGACCATGATAGTAAAATTTAAAATACTCGCTCTCACCAGCCTGCAACGCCAGCTGGCGGGGGGCGAAAAGCAGTTCACCATCCACCGGTCGGGTGCGCAATTCACTGCTGCCCGGGCTATCGATAGCACTGATGGCAATACGGTATATCCGCGCGCTTTTGTTGTTATTCACTACACGTTTGCTGACAAAGTCAGTCTCGGACGGCAGCGAAAATGTCAGATTGCCGACCGAAATCGCCTGTGTCAAAGGTGCCGCCAGCATACAGACCGCTGTCAGCAGGGCCTTAGTTAATGTTACGCCACGTCGCCTGAACATGAATTTCTCCTGAAGCGCTGACTTCGCCAAACCAGCCGTTATCATCTACCGTACGCAGCGAAATGGCGTTATCCATTGGAATCGAAAATTTGACTGTGGTCTTATCCATCTGCCCCACTTCGCCAGAGATATCAGTCCACGGTGTGGTCAACCACAGCGCATCGGTCATATCCCGCCAGCTATCATCGCACCCGGCATCGTAGGTTTTTGTAGCTCCGTTGCGGGTAATAAAGGAAAGTGTCGCCGGGAACGGTACTTTCGCCTTACCGTCATCGGAGCTGAAGACACAATAGGAGCGCCCGCCAATCACCTGCGCGGGTCCGGTCACCTTGATCAGCACTTCGTCGGCAGCTGTTTTACCGCTGGTGGTTACGATATAGCCGAAATCGAGTGCCGACTCGCCGCTGCCAACATATCCCTCCCGCGACGGTGTCTGAGTATATTCATCGGAGATAATACTGATGCTGAAATCACGGGGTTTGATAATCAGCGTGTTGGAGGTAGAAAATTCATACCAGCCAGACTCCGGTGATGTGGTGTTCTGAAAGCGAAAGTTGAATAGATCTTTGGTGTTGATATCGCTGATCCCCAGGTTCACCATCTGCTTAAAGAAGTTGCTCGAGAAGAAAACATAGATCGAGTCTGCGCTCTTCATCTCGTTGAAGGTGTAGTAATAGGCAGTATTGCTCACCGGTTTCCATGAACTGCCATTCAGACTGAACTGCATATCGTACGCCCCGACGGCCGAGGCTAACGACGAGTTGGCGATCGCCGGGAATATATGGATTGAGGTGTTGCTGAGTCCGTTTGTTTGCAGGGTATAGTTAACCATCTTACAACTTAATCCTGAACGGCTGCCGATGGTTTGCGTCCGGCAGTCGGCGTTCCCTTCGCCCAGAGTCGGTACTCCGTCGCTGTTGATAAATACTTCCGCCAGCGAGTGGGTATTTATCAACCGCAGATTTGCTGCTTTCGTATGGGTGACGTTGCGAACATACCAGTTGCCGGAGGCCTGATCCTTACAGCGTGCGCCGCTGCTGGCATCATAGTTCACAGAGGTCTGGCAGGCATTGATGGTCATTGTAAAGCTGCTGCCGACGGGCATTTGTTGCAGATACTGGTAAAACGCGTCTGACAACATGCCGTGCATCCACTTCGCGCCGCCGCTGGTCACCGTCGCGCCATAAAATCCACTGGCGTCGGTGGTTTGCGGCAGGATAAGACTGGTGGTCATATTACACCCAGCGTACCAGTTGATGCAGCGCAAGCCAGTTAAAGGAGATGAAACTGGTGAATTTTCCAGCCACATATCAAACTTCCAGTTGGTATAAAGGCCGGTGTTGTAACCGTTATCAATGTAGCCGAGGCTTTGCTGATAGATGGTTCCTGAACCATTGTATTTTAAACCGGTCCAGCGGTTGGCACCGGTCAGGCGCGGATCCAGCGCCCCGCCAGGAGTGACGAAAAAGTTGTCGTCTGAGTTGTTTTCGACAAACACAAACTCGCGTGCCGGAGCATCCGCCCAGGTTGTTTTGCTCACTGCCGCTCTGAGCGCGGTTGCAGGCCAGATTAGCGCAAAGATTATCATCGCTATCAGTAGGTTAACTCTCATTCTCTTCTCCTGTCTGCGTCACCGCCGCCCACGATGAGAGGCCGCTGCAGACCACATCACCGACCCAGACTGCACCGCGCGCCTGATTGAGTTCCAGTGCCACTTCGCAGGTTTTATTGCCACTGTAGCGAAAATCGATAGTGGGGTATTTCTTATCCACGTCCATGACAAACTCGCCGTTTTCATCGGTTCGGGTTCGGCCGATATGGTTGTTAATCCGTGCGTTAGCCAGCAGTGTGCCGTCTTCCGCACGGATACGACCGGAGACGGTAACCATCTGCTTCACCTCTGGCTCAATGACAGCGACATTGCCTGGATAGAGAGTCAGATGACTTTTGCGACCGCTGACGATATCGTAACTGTCGAGTGAGTTTTTGCTGTTCTGTAACTCCACCTCATATCTTCCATAGGGAGAGAGCGGGAGATAGTTACGCTTGCCGTTAAGCGGGAAAATCCGTCCGTTGATTTTGGCGCTGATCTGACCGTCGTCCTCCAGCCCGGTGTTGAATATCACCCCAGCGTTGCCATCAGTCCGACCGCTGGCAGCAATGTTTTTACCCTGCCAGCCGACGCTGCCATTGGCGGTCAAGTTGGTATTGACGTAGCCGTCCGCCGCGCTATTGACGTTCAGCGTTCCACTGGCGTAGCGAGCGTCGAACTGTGCATACGCCCCACCACTGAGAGTTTTGTCATCACCGGTATCGCCGGAGATGGCTCGTGACAGATTGGCACCAACAGTGCGAATGGTCCCTTCATCAAACTGTTTGCGTGCTGACAGGTTTGCCATGGTGTAGCCGTTTTGATGGGTCATCCCTGCGCTAAACCAGTTGCCCAGTGGTAGCGAGAGATCGAGAGCGATATATTTCCCTGTATTGGCGCTGCTGTCGCCGTTGTTATAGCGCTGAATACCGGCCCGCAGGCCAAGCGTACCAAAGGTACCGCTGTAGACACTTTGATAGTAATCTGCCGTGTAATAATGGCTGTTGTAACGGCGGTCATCATTGTAGCTGATGCTGAATGTGCCCAGCTTCGACCACAGTGAGTTCAGGTTGAGTGTGCCGCCGATTGCACGGTTGTCGGCATCGCTACGTCGCAATTGATTGCCAATGCGGGTTTTTTCCTGGTTAACCCACAGCGAACTGAAGCCTCCAGGTAGAGTGGCGCTGATGCTGGCGATGTTGCTCCATGAGCTGTCACTTGCCAGCATGTTTTGCAGGTTAACGTTGATCGCCCCCCCAAGCGGCAGCGTCAGACGGGTTTCACCCACCGCCTGATTATCGTATCCATATCCCGTTGCCGCCCAGCTAAGCGTACTCAGTGAGCCGGAGGTCGAGGCACCTGCCAGCCAACTCTCTTTAGCTGGTCGCGTCTTTTTCCCGTTTTCCGACCAGCGATCCATATGAAAGCTACCGCCCCATATCTGCCACGCCAGTGGTGCACCGACGCCGCGCCCCCGGCTAAACAGCTTATTGACCCGTTGAGTGCGTTTGCTAATCACGCGACCGTTAACGATGACCTCAACTTCCACATCGTAAATACCGTACGGTAGACCCCGGGTATCCACTTCATGATTGCCCATGGTGAAGTTCTGAACGCTTAGTAACCGCCCATCACGGGTGAGATGTACTTCGCCCGCCGCCGGTAAAAAGGCGATCACTGGCGTGGCTGACTGGCTGCTGTCGAAGATGGTGGAGCTGGCCTGGTTTCCCCAGGAAAGGCCGTAAATCTTCCCTGCTGAAATGGCGGTCATCGGCCCTAAGGACTGCAAGTTCCAGGTGTCGAGCATTCCACCGGCAAATCGGTGACCGGCAAAATCGCGTTCATACATCGCTTTATATAATTCACTGTCCTGTTGACCGCTACCGATCCCGTACAGCGAGCCGTCGAGCACCACATGATGTTCGCGCAGTGCAGTAACGTTATTCAGCGACAGATAGCTGGATGTGTTGCTCCCGCCGTTACGCAACTGGTTGTTATAGATGCCGAAGTTATAGCTCAGATTACTGCTGAGGGTGTTAACACTGGACTGCCCGATGTCTTCGCTACGTGAGCGTAGTACAGTGCCCAGCGCTTCGCGCTTGACCACCAGCTGCAGCAGCAGTTGGCGCAAGCTGAGATCCAACTGCGCGTTGTCAGTCAGGGGGATGGTAAGGGCCTCATTGAACGGGGCGTTCGCCAGAGCCATCAGCTGCTGTCGAGTTTGTTCGCTGACACTGGCGTTATCTTCACTCTCTTCCAGCTGTATTTTCCGGATGCGTAGCTGTCCATCATCCAACCAGATAAAAGCGCTGCCGATTCGCTGATCGTCCTGGCGACCCTGGCTACCGGCGAGATGAATATAGAGCGGGACGCTCATGCCGTCCTGAAGCGCCTGACTGAAGGCCTGCGGAATAATCACCCCACCTATTTGCTGCGCACTTATGTCAGCAGCGCTGGCATCGGGCTGAACGAACAAAAAGACCATGCCGAAGGCAAACTGGGCTTTCAGTCCTGGGGAGAACCGTCGTAAAGGCATTGTCGTTATCCATCTGCACAGCTATCTATTTCACGGGAATGAACTTATCACCCTGCCAAAGTGCAACCCGTCCTTTGTTATCCGCCGTGTCCACGCGGGTAAAACGACGCGACTTGCCCGGCATCAGGTAGTAATTCTCTTTACACTCTTTACCATTGGCGGCTTTCAGGCAGGGGCCGTAGGCGAGGATCCGCAGCGTCGCATTTCCTGTATTTGTCAGGGAGCCGTTGGCGTACTGAAAGTGGTAGTTTGCCTGGCGGGGTGCGACGACCAGAATGGTGCCGATGCGGGCGGAAGCAGTGGCCACAGCGCTGCGGTTGGCATTATCGCGCTGCGCATCACTGAGGGCCTGATCAAACCAGACAATGCGGTAGTAGCGCTCTTTTTCATCTGCGGGTCCCTTATAGAAGAAGCGGATCACTTCGCTGGCTTGGGCGGGTAGCAGCAAGCTAGCGGGAGTGAGTAGCAACTCATCCGGCTTGTCCATTGAGATAACCTGCCCGTCGTCAAGCGGTGAAGAGAGCCGTTCGAGACGGATATTGATGAGGCGACCACTGTCGGTACTGTTTTTGATCGTTTTGCTCAGCGTGCTGCTGTCACTGTTCATAAACGATGATATATCGCCGACATCCAGCGCCTGGGCCGGAGATATTCCGGATAACAGCAAAGCGAGAGGCAGAAGGTGCTTTTTCATAACAATTCCGTCCAGGAATAAAGCAGGGGGGCTACCCCTGCTGGTACATCAGAGAGATTAACTGGTCCAGGTCGCGTCGAACTGTACGCTAACGTCGCCGCTCCAGATGCCTTCCGGTAGAGTGCTGTAATCGGTTACTGCGGTGGTACCATTGGTGGTGCCGCTGATGATGGAGAAAGTGAAACCATCCTGTGCGGTGGTACGATTGCTGGCATTGTAACCGTTAGCCAGCGGGCTAAGGTTGCCGCCCAGTACGCCGTTGGCGGTATCGATCATCACGGTATCGCCAGTTTTTTCGACTGCCGCGCCGTTATAATCCACGCCCACATTCAGTGTGGAACCTGAGGTATCCAACTGGGTTAAGGTGTTGGTGATAAGACGTGAGGTCAGTTTAAAGGCGGTAGCCGTTGAGTCACCCTCGATAGCCACGTCAAATAGACCTTTCTGTGAGTTAAAACCTTTAATGCCTTCGGCATACTGGAACGCCAGGCTACCGAGTGGCGTCACAACCAGCTTACTGGTGGTGTCTTTTTTGGCTGTTGCTGACCAGGTCGCTACAGCCTGAGCTGTTACGTCAGCAGCCTGCGCCACACCTGTACCGGTAAACACCGTTACCAGAGCTATTGCCAGAACCTTTTTTTTCATTGCTTTTCTTCCCGAGTTGAATTGAGGACATGAAGTCCCGGTGAGTCATTTTTTAAAACTAACTTGCCTGGAGTTTACTGAACCAACTTATATAATTTTGAGTACAGCTTGGCCTCTGCATTACGCCGATGGGTATACACTGTCTTTACACTACAATTTTCAATTCTGGCAATCGATTTAGGCAGCATTCCCTGAGCCGTCATGCGGATAATTTCCATTTCCCGGTCAGTGATTTTATCTTTCTTAATATCTTTTCTCAGGAACCTGCCATTAATCACATAGGCCAGTTCTTTTCTAATATCACGACTCAGTCCAGCGTATACCACGCCCCTAATATTGCTGTTGTAATACCAATAATTTGCTAAGGCTTCTGACTTTCTGGCCGCAATCAATACGACCTGTTTCCCCTTTACCGCGGATAACCACTCATTATCACGGTTTATAAACTCAGTTAAAGAATCCGTATTGAGATTGATAAACACGAAATCTTTTCTGATTTTCTCCAGCGATAGATAAATTAATCTGTCGATATCCACAATCAGTTCAGATAGTCCTTTATAGAAGTAGGCGTCATGGGGAGACCAGATGTATTTATCAGAACGGTTTTGACATTCCATATGGTTTTTAACCTCATAGTCCCTGCTGTAATCATTTTGCCATGTCACTACTTTCCAAACCTGTAATTTTTACAGGTACATTCAGTTTCTTTAGTAAATCGGAAGTAAATAAGATACGTAGCACATATCAATATAGGTTAAACGAGATTAAGTTTTAATTATTTCGATTAGGTTTAAATTTATGTTTTTTTCCTGATGAGTGTCAATATGTGAACAGAAAATGAATTCCATGGTTAAGTCAATATTTACAAAAAATGAAAATATTGCTTTTTTGATAAGAAGAAAAAGACATTCAGTTTCATAAGGTTATTGGCAATATAACGTTCAATTCTTACTTGCATTTTATATTAGCCAGGAACTTTGCCCTGAGGTGTTAGGAATAGTCTTAATGTGTTGTGTAATGGACTAGTAAAAAAACAAGTTTAAATGATAAGAAATGGAATATAAAACTATCATAAGTCATAATTAAAGATGATTTGCCAATCAGTAAGGTGTTTTAATGGATTAACATGCCGCACAAAATGGTTATGGGTGTTCATTCCAATAAGTGATGAAAAATTAAACAGGTGTAAGTACGTCATCTGTCCGGTAAGCCCCCTAAGAGCCAAATTAAGTGAAGTTAAACGAAGACTGCCAGTTGTCACAGGAACGATGGCCTCTTTGCCAGGGCACTGCATTCAGTCATCTGTGCGCGTTACTCTAGCTGGCACTCGAACGTCGGCGATGGGGTTACCGATGGATCAGGCCGTTCCTGTGGCGTAAACGTTTTTATGCCAGTACCAACAGATTTACCACATTTATCATCTTAACAGTTTGAGTGTAAATGCAGGCTGCGTCGCAAAGGGAGGAAACTGAGTGACGTGTTCAGTCTAAAATAGAGTTGATGCCAGCATACAGGGCGAAGCTGGTCAACAAGTCAACATTAATATAATGGAATATTCGGAGAGAAACGTCAGGCAGTTGACCTTAAATGAACAGGAAGATACATCCCCAGAAAAATTAATGCTGGTGTAATAAATACACCAACATTAATCCGGTTTGATTATTAATCAGACAAATATCGTTAATTCGTCGAATTTTAAATCAACGTTTTTTCTTACGACCCTGAACGGCCTTAAAACGTGGATTAGATTTACAAATCACATACAGCCGTCCTTTTCGCTTCACAATCTGACAGTCTGGATGGCGTTCTTTTGCGGTACGCAGAGAGTTAAGGACTTTCATCATGCCCCCTTTTTCGTGCTAACAAAACGACCAAAACGTTGGGTGAATCGTGCAACATTTCCTTCTGATGCCACTGTTCTCAGCTTCCCTGTATAGAACGGGTGCGATTTAGAAGAGACATCAATTGTCACGTACGGATACGTTACGCCATCCAGCTCAATCTCACGGTCTGTTTTGATAGTCGAGCCGATTTTAAAGTACTCATCAACACTGGTGTCGTGGAACACCACAGTACGATACTCAGGATGGATATTGGGCTTCATCATTTTTACCTGTTATGTTATAATATAACTATAAAGATACATGCTCATCCGGATCATTTCAACACCCAATCCCTGTGACTATTTGTGGGATGTGGAATTTCCGCAACGGGGAAGTCTGAAATTGTTAGCAGCCATTGGCGACGCTCCCATAAACGCCTGGATGAGTGATTGATGATGGTTTCGCTGAGAGTATGGATTTTTCGAGAATGGAGGCTATCTCCACTTTACTGGCCGATGATTTATCGCAGTTTGATTGATTACCTGACAGCGTATATTCCTCTCCCACGGATATAATAATTACTTACAAAAAAGGGAGAGGATGCATATTTTAAATATCACTGAAGTGAACAGTTTATTGCCGTTATTAATAGAAATGGAGAAATAAATAGGCGTATTCTACAATTGCGACAAAAACAACGATATTAATCAGTTTATGACTGATTTGCTGTACTTTATTCTCTTTCATTGGTACTTCCTCGCTTTAAAAAAGAGTGCACTTCGTAAGTGCCCTTATATAAATAACGAGTTTGGTCAACCAATTTTTTGACATGTATCACAAATTTGAATAGATGTATTACATCGGCTATCTTTTATTGCCCCAACGTCATTGATATATGTCGCCTGAAGTCAGTTCCGGGAATGAGTCTGATCTCAAGATTGGCCCAGCCCTGGCGTTGATTGGCGCTGAGGAGCATATCGCATCTCATCGTAATGTCGTATCTCCTGGGGTGTTATACAAGATATCGTTGTAGGTAACCAGGGAGAGGAATTGAGTTCTATTAAACCGTCAACTATGCCGGATACATACTGGATTACACTGCAGGCACGCCTTACGAGAGAACGTGCCGCAGTGACGGGTTAATTATCTGAAAGAATTTGTGAGGCTGTATCGGTTACTCATTGGTTTGATAGTTTTACTCTCGGGAGAGTAATAGATATTTAATCCATTAACGGAAACCAGCCAGTTCCTTTCGATGTCTGAATTTGATCCCATAGTTTATCCGGAATGGTTAATTCATGAACAAGTTGTGGATTAAGGGTTGTTTGAATTTCATGGTCTCTACCTGATTCAGCTAAAGTCACCCATTCTGGATTTATCACCAGCCCTTTACCGATCGCAACAAGTGGCAGGCCAGTGGAAATTGCTTCTTGAGCCTGAGACGGTGTGCGTATTTTACCTGCAGCGATTACCGGCACTCTGCCTGCAATATGATTTAAAATCAATTCAATAGTTCGGGGGCCATTTGGCGACTCAACAGGGTAGCTATCGTTAATACTGACCAGTGAGGTATGTATATACGAAATACCGGATGAAATGAGCCGATCAAGGAGTTTATAAGTATCCTCTATCCGCAGCCCCCCTGTTGCAGATTCTTCAGGAGATATTCTGTAACCGATAGCAAAGGGCTTTGTCGCATATTCATAGACTACATTTTTTACTTCCTGTAATACGGCCAGCGGGAAGCGCATACGTCCTTCGAGATCTCCTCCCCATCGGTCATTACGCTGGTTAAATAGAGGGGAGAAGAAATTCTGCAGAAGGAATCCGTGCGCACCATGAAGTTCAACGCCATCAAAACCTGCTTTAATCGCCCTTTTTGTGACATCTCCGAATGCTCTAATGGTTTCCTGAATTTCGTTTTCAGTCATTTCCCTGCTTTGTACCACTCTCTTCATAAAGTCACCAGATTTTACGCTTGATGCGCTGGCACTAATAACATCGTTATTTGGCACAAGCTCCGGGATGGCTTTATTACCGGCGTGGAAAATCTGCAAAATAGCCGGAGCACCGCCACTTTTGGCTGCAGCTGCTAACTTTTCAAGGCTGTTAATGAAACGGTCGTCATACGCGGCAAATTCATGAGTAAACCCAATGCCGCTTGGCGTGACATAGGTGCATCCTGTTATTACTAAACCAACATTTTGTGAGCGACGTTTATAAAATTCGAGTTCTTGCTCAGAGATGGTTCCATCAGGATTCGCTGACCAGGTCGTCATAGGAGCCATAACGATACGATTACGTAGCTTTATTTTTTCTGTCAGCATAAAAGGAGAAAACAATGATGGGTGTTTATTTGTCATAACAATACCTCAAATGTTTATCTGATTTTGATGCGTATGTTTTAACAGGTTAGTTGTTGCCAGCTTTGGAACCAAGATTTATGGCTTTATTTATAATTCCTTCAAAGGGTTTCTAATAATCTTAATAATTGAGTTGCTGCTTTTTTGTTTCTTTAATGAAATTTCTTTTTGAGTAATTTTATTATTGTTGTGTAGTCAATAAAGGATAAATGTCAGGGAGATAAGGAATCTCCCTGTAAGATTATTACAAATGTGTTTTATAAAAAGGAATTAATTTGTCGAGTGCCTGTTTCACAGGTTCTGGCTTATCATACAGGTCGTAATGTGAATAACCTTCAACCACGACCAGCTCTTTATGTTTTGAGGCAGCGCGGCCAATAATTTCGCAGCCGTCACGGTAGGCACCAAATGCGCCCACTCTATCGCCCACCACAACCATTATTGGTTGAGTTAACAGGACTTCTGCAAGATGAAATGCATCCCAACCCACGGCAACAGTCTGATGTGAGAATAGCGAACGATTTACCCCATTAGGTGCACAGCCTCGTGGCGAACGATAATATTCTGTTGCTTCAAAAAGGTCTATTTCTGTTAATCCCGCTTCAAGAGCTGCTTCCGGAGAAGAAGGGAGCAAATCATCTACGCGAAGTTTTGCGCCGTTAGCTTCGTCTGTTCTTTGTTGCGCCATTGCTTCGAGTGCTCCGATAGGATTAAACGCTGTAAATCCCTCACGCATAAGACGCCCGTAGTTTGCACCCGTGACAGTACCAATAGCTTTAATTCGACGTTCTGTCATTGCGGCATTAATGGCATATCCACCTCCACCACAAATACCCAGTACACCAATACGCCCGGCATCAACGTAAGGTAAGCTGGTAAGATAATCAACGACAATGCTGAAGTCTTTTACTCGCATTGTTGGATCTTCCAGATAACGCGGTTCTCCACCGCTGCTTCCCTGAAAACTGGCATCAAAAGCAATGACGATAAAGCCAGCTTTTGCCAGGGCGGCACCATACACACTACCCGATGTCTGTTCTTTGCAGCTTCCAATTGGATGGGCGCTGATAATGGCAGGATACTTTTTTTCACTATTAAAATCGTCAGGGAAATAGATATCAGCAGCTATATCCCAGTAAGTATGTTTTATCGAAACAGTTTTCATTTCAAGCTCCGGGGATTTGCCTAAACAGATTTAAATATCATTTCTATTATCCGCAACTGGCATTCGTGTTCATATCGAGAACGGCGTAATAGTATGACTTGTATTGGTTATCATCAATGGTCTAATATCTATCACAGTGTTAAGTTAAGGTTTACAATGATGAAAATAGAGCCTTCAATTTTGCCTTCTCTTGCCTGGTTTGCGCTTATTGTTCGTGCCGGCAGTTTTTCCAGAGCCGCTTCTGAAATGGGTATTACGCGGGCCGCATTGTCCCAGAATTTAAAATCTCTTGAGGAACGTCTTAACACCAAGCTGATATACCGTACGACCCGCAATATGTCGCTTACTGAGGAAGGACAGCGTCTGTATGAAGTGCTGGTGTCGGCTTTGGGGCAAATTGATGATGCTTTGAAAGATGTTGGTGATACCCAACTTGAACCTACAGGCCTGTTGAGAATAAATTCCTCCCGTGTTGCAGCACGGATGCTTGTTGAGCCTCATATTGGCGAGTTTCTTACTCGTTACCCCAAAACAAAGATAGAACTCATTATGGATGACGGTTTATCTAACATTATTGCGGACGGCTGTGATGTGGGCATACGTCTTGAGCAAGGACTGGATGAGCATATGACTGCCGTTCCTGTTTTTCCGCTTATTAAACTGGTTACTGTGGCATCGCCAGATTATTTAAAAGAACACGGTATTCCTGAAACTCCTCAGGAATTGAGTAACCATAATTGTCTTCGGTTGCGGCATAAAAGTAGCGGTGCACTCTCAGCATGGGAGTTTTCGAATGTTGTGGGGGGTAATGAAGAGTTCGAAATAGAGGTGTCAGGTAAGTATATTTCTAATGATGACGAAAGCATGATACGAATGGCGCTGAATGGAACGGGTATCATTCAACATCTGGATTTTGCAATCGCTGAGCATATCAATGCGGGCAAGTTACAGCCGATTCTTGAGGATTGGGCCGTTTCATTTCCTGGATTTTATATATATGTTTCATCACGGGTGAGAATGCCCTCTAAAGTTCGTGCTTTTATTGATTTTATGGTGGAGAAAAGAGTAAAAATAGAAAGTTAATGATGTGTGTCAGAATATCGGTAAGAAGAATGGCGCAATCGTGAGGATACGTTTATTCATAATAAATCTCCTGAAAGTTTAGAATTATTTTCGATACAGCCAGATTATCATTGTTACTAATAATGTGGTTAAAATAATAGCATCTATGCCCCCCTTCATGAGTGTCTGTGAAGAGGATGCTGATGCTTCTACAAGGAAATCGCCAATGCTCAAAGAAAACTTCAACGAACTGCAAATCTTTCTTGTGGTGGCAAGAGAGCGAAGTTTTACCAAAGCAGCGGGCAAACTCGGCGTCTCTCAGTCTGCACTTAGCCATGCAATGAAGGCTCTGGAGGAAAGGCTCAATATCCGCCTCCTGACACGGACTACCCGCAGTGTGGCTCCCACAGAAGCGGGGGAGAGAATCATTGCCTGCCTTGAACCGCG
Organism: Escherichia sp. WS1451; assembly: GCF_046487365.1. NCBI lineage: Bacteria > Pseudomonadati > Pseudomonadota > Gammaproteobacteria > Enterobacterales > Enterobacteriaceae > Escherichia > Escherichia sp. WS1451. Next base: position 212,539 of record NZ_JBJQJP010000006.1, on the reverse strand, counting down.
TATTGACGAGCTTGAACAGGAACTGGAATCACTTATTCAATTGAACGGCACGCCCTCCGGGAATATTCGGTTATCTGCCGGGGAACATGCCGCGCGAAGTCTGGTCTGGCCGAAGCTAAAACCTTTTCTCAGAGAGTATCCCGAAATCAATGTCGAACTGGTGGTGGATAACGGTTTTGTCGATATTGTTGAAGGCCGTTTTGATGCCGGGATACGACTGGGTGAAAATGTTGATAAAGATATGGTTGCAGTCAGGATTGGACCAGATATGCGGATGGCTGTGGTGGGAGCTCCGGCGTATTTTGCTGCAAACCCTGCGCCTGAAACGCCTCATGAGCTACAAAATCATCGCTGCATCAACATGCGTTTGCCAACTGCCGGTGGGCTTTACCACTGGGAGTTCGAGCGAGAAGGGAAACCGCTTCGCGTTAAGGTTGATGGGCAACTGACGTGTAGTCCATTGCCAGAAAGAATTGATGCCGCGTTATCAGGGTTTGGGATCGCTTGTGTCCCTGAAGACATGGTTCAGGAGTATATAAAGTCAGGCAAGCTTATTCAGGTGTTACAGGAGTGGTGTCCAACTTTTCCTGGGTATTATCTTTACTACCCCAGCCGCAAGCAGCATCCGCCAGCTTTTGCGCTGTTGATCGATGCGCTTCGCTACACCGAATAACGGGTCCTTTATCCTGGACCCGTTTGGGTATTAGCGGCCTACGCGTGCCTGATGTTCAGGCGAGTAACGTTCACCGACGATTTTAATTGTTTCCAGCGCCTCGGTTATCTGCTGCGTATCTTTCTGCGAAAGAACAATGTCAGCAGCGGCCAGGTTTTCTTCCAGCCGGTTCAGTTTAGTGGTGCCAGGGATGGGAACAATCCACGGCTTTTGTGCTAATAGCCATGCCAGTGCGATTTGTGCAGACGTTACCCCTTTCTCCGCAGCCAGTTCACCTAACAAGGTGACCAGTTTTTCATTGGCTTCAATGGCTTGTGTTGCGAAACGCGGTACGGTGCTGCGGTAATCATCTTTGCCGAAAGTGGTTCCCGGCTTAATCGCCCCTGTCAGGAAACCTTTACCTAGTGGGCTGAAGGGGACAAAACCAATTCCCAGTTCCTCCAGCAACGGCAGAATTTCCTGTTCAGGCTCACGCCACCACATGGAATATTCGCTTTGCAGGGCGGTGACAGGTTGTACCGCATGTGCACGACGAATGGTTTGTGCTCCTGCTTCAGACAGGCCGAAATGTTTGACCTTACCTTCTGCGATGAGGTCTTTCACCGTTCCTGCAACATCTTCAATAGGAACATCCGGATCAACACGGTGTTGATACAGCAGGTCAATAACATCTGTTTTCAGACGACGTAATGATCCTTCAACGGCTTCACGGATATGTTCCGGACGGCTGTTTAAAATCTGCTGCTTATTATCATCGCCGAAGGTAAAACCGAATTTAGTGGCAATTACCACGCGGTCACGAAACGGTTTTAAGGCTTCGCCGACCACTTCTTCATTCAGATACGGACCATACACTTCGGCGGTATCGAAGAAGGTGACGCCACGTTCAACCGCAGCACGAATAAGTTCGATAGCCTGACGGGTATCGGTCGCCGGGCCGTAGCCGTGGCTTAAGCCCATGCAACCGAGCCCAAGGGCGGAGACTTCGAGTCCGGATTTACCCAGATAACGTTTTTGCATTGAATGAATACCTCTTTTATCGCGGCTTAAACATCAAGTTTGCGGCCAGTCAGCCATTCCACCATTGCGGGATCGCGGTGAGAGAAGAACGCGCTGGTTGCGGTATCCAGGGCGGTAATTTGCAGCATATCTTCAGGGCTGAGTTCAAAATCGAGAATGTTGATGTTCTCTTCCATGCGTTCTTTTCGCACTGATTTTGCCAGTGAAACAATGCCTCGTTGGTAGATCCAGCGCAGAATAACCTGGCCCACGCTTTTGCCATACTTCTCGCCAATTGCCGTGAGAACAGGATGCTGGAACAGACCATTTTTCCCTTCCGCAAACGGTGCCCAGGCTTCTGGCTGAATGCCACGACTTTGCATCCAGGGAACGGCCTGTAGCTGCTGATTGAAAGGGTTAACTTCAACCTGGTTTACCGCCGGAACGACGTTATTAAAAGCGATAAGGTCTGCCAGTCGGTCAGGATGGAAGTTACTGACGCCAATAGCGCGAATTTTACCGGCCTGTTGCAGCTCTTCCATGGCACGCCAGGCTCCGTGGACATCGCCATATGGCTGGTGAATCAAGTACAGGTCAACGTAATCAAGTTGCAGTCGATTCAGAGAGCGTTCGAACTGGGCTTTGGCCCCTTCGTAACTGGTATCCTGCAACCAGAGTTTCGTGGTGACAAAGAGTTCGTTACGGGCGATACCGCTTTGTTTCAGTGCGTTCCCGACCTGGGTTTCATTTTGATAGGAGGCGGCGGTGTCAATCAGTCGATAACCGGTGTTAATAGCGTCAATGACCGCTCTTTCGCATTCAGCGGCATCGGTCATCTGAAATACACCAAAGCCCAACAGGGGCATTTCAATACCGTTGTTCAGTTTTACTTTTTGCATGGTGTTATCCTTCCGTTATCGTTCATGAGAAGCATAACGTAAAGGGAAAAGCTCGATTAGACGGCAGGATTTGTCAGGGGTTATGAACGAAATTCATAAATCTGTTTGAGTGTTGCGATGAGTCGTGCAAGTTCGATATCCCTGCAATTCACAGTCTGATGAAGGAAAATGAATATCCATAAAAAATATATCGGTTTATCCTGGCGTATATACCTACTTCGACGTATTTCCAATAGTTGCTAATTAAAGGCAGGTCATTATTATTCACTCTGAATAATGAATTATTCACTGTCCGCAGAGTAAGAAATATAACTTAGGTATCTATTTAATGACTTGCACAAAAAGCTAAATTTTCACCCATAAATAAAAATATAATCCCGCGCCCAACCACCTGATGAGTGGCTACAGGCACTGGATATATTAGGTGGCGGTGTACTTTCTTACATAAAGGTATTTCCTTTTCTGCGGAAAAGGAAACCGGGAAATCCCCGGTTTTTCTGACAAGCAGACGCCATTATTTGTGTCTGCCTATGTTCGTTAATTCGTTCATCAGGAAATTATCTCAATGTCACGTTATAAAATAGGTCATAAACAACCACAATTTCGTTATTCAGTTCTGGCCCGCTGCGTGGCGTGGGCAAATATCTCTGTTCAGGTTCTTTTTCCACTCGCTGTCACCTTTACCCCAGTAATGGCGGCACGTGCGCAGCATGCGGTTCAGCCACGGTTGAGCATGGGAAATACTACGGTAACTTCTGATAATAACGTGGAGAAAAATGTCGCGTCGTTTGCCGCAAATGCCGGGACATTTTTAAGCAGTCAGCCAGATAGCGATGCGACACGTAATTTTATTACCGGAATGGCCACCGCTAAAGCTAACCAGGAAATACAGGAGTGGCTCGGGAAATATGGTACAGCGCGCGTCAAACTGAATGTCGATAAAGATTTCTCGCTGAAGGATTCTTCGCTGGAAATGCTTTATCCGATTTATGATACGCCGACAAATATGTTGTTCACTCAGGGGGCAATACATCGTACAGATGATCGTACTCAGTCAAATATTGGTTTTGGCTGGCGTCATTTTTCAGGAAATGACTGGATGGCGGGGGTGAATACTTTTATCGATCATGATTTATCCCGTAGTCATACCCGCATTGGTGTTGGTGCGGAATACTGGCGCGATTATTTGAAACTGAGCGCCAATGGTTATATTCGGGCTTCTGGCTGGAAAAAATCGCCGGATATTGAGGATTATCAGGAACGCCCGGCGAATGGTTGGGATATCCGCGCAGAGGGCTATTTACCTGCCTGGCCGCAGCTTGGCGCAAGCCTGATGTATGAACAGTATTATGGCGATGAAGTCGGGCTGTTTGGTAAAGATAAACGCCAGAAAGACCCGCATGCTATTTCTGCCGAGGTAACCTATACACCAGTGCCTCTTCTGACACTGAGCGCCGGGCATAAGCAGGGCAAGAGCGGTGAGAATGACACTCGCTTTGGCCTGGAAGTTAACTACCGAATTGGCGAACCTTTGGCGAAACAACTCGATACGGATAGCATTCGCGAGCGTCGAATGCTGGCAGGCAGCCGCTATGACCTGGTTGAGCGTAATAACAACATCGTTCTTGAGTATCGCAAATCTGAAGTGATCCGTATTGCTCTGCCTGACCGTATTGCAGGTAAGGGCGGGCAGACGGTTTCCCTGGGACTTGTGGTGAGTAAAGCAACTCACGGTCTGAAAAATGTTCAATGGGAAGCGCCGTCTTTGCTGGCCGCAGGCGGAAAAATTACGGGGCAGGGCAATCAGTGGCAAGTGACGCTCCCGGCTTACCAGGCAGGCAAAGACAATTATTATGCGATTTCTGCGGTTGCCTACGATAACAAAGGCAATGCCTCAAAACACGTGCAGACAGAGGTGGTCATTACCGGAGCAGGTATGAGTGCCGAGCGCACGGCGTTAACGCTTGACGGTCAGAGCCGTATTCAAATGCTTGCTAACGGTAGTGAGCAAAAGCCACTGGTGCTTTCTCTGCGCGACGCCGAGGGGCAGCCAGTCACGGGCATGAAAGATCAGATCAAGACTGAGCTGACGTTCAAACCGGCTGGAAATATTGTGACTCGTACCCTGAAGGCCACTAAATCACAGGCAAAGCCAACACTGGGTGAGTTCACCGAAACTGAAGCAGGGGTGTATCAGTCTGTCTTTACTACCGGAACGCAGTCAGGAGAGGCAACGATTACTGTTAGCGTTGATGACATGAGCAAAACTGTCACTGCAGAACTGCGGGCCACGATGATGGATGTGGCAAACTCCACCCTGAGCGCTAACGAGCCGTCAGGTGACGTGGTTGCTGATGGTCAGCAATCCCACACGCTGACGCTTACTGCGGTGGATACTGATGGTAACCCGGTGACGGGAGAAGCCAGCCGCCTGCGACTTGTTCCGCAAGACACTAATGGTGTAACCGTTGGTGCCATTTCGGAAATAAAACCAGGGGTTTACAGCGCCACGGTTTCTTCGACCCGTGCCGGAAACGTTGTTGTGCGTGCCTTCAGCGAGCAGTATCAGCTGGGCACATTACAACAAACGCTGAAGTTTGTTGCCGGGCCGCTTGATGCAGCACATTCGTCCATCACACTGAATCCTGATAAACCGGTGGTTGGCGGTACAGTTACGGCAATCTGGACGGCAAAAGATGCTAATGACAACCCTGTAACCAGCCTCACGCCGGAAGCGCCGTCATTATCGGGCGCAGCTGCTGCTGGTTCTACGGCATCAGGCTGGACGGATAATGGCGACGGGACCTGGACTGCGCAGATTACTCTCGGCTCTACGGCGGGTGAATTAGAAGTTATGCCGAAGCTAAATGGACAGGATGCGGCAGCAAACGCGGCAAAAGTAACCGTGGTGGCTGATGCATTATCTTCAAACCAGTCGAAAGTCTCTGTCGCAGAAGATCACGTAAAAGCCGGTGAAAGCACAACCGTAACGCTTATTGCAAAAGATGCACATGGCAACGCTATCAGTGGTCTTTCCCTGTCGGCAAGCCTGACGGGTGCTGCGTCTGAAGGGGCGACTGTTTCCAGTTGGACCGAAAAAGGTGATGGTTCCTATGTCGCTACGCTGACAACAGGTGGAAAGACGGGTGAGCTTCTCGTCATGCCGCTATTCAACGGCCAGCCAGTAGCCACCGAAGCCGCGCAGCTGACTGTTATTGCCGGAGAGATGTCATCAGCGAACTCTACGCTTGTTGCGGACAATAAGGCTCCGACCGTCAAAGCGACGACGGAACTTACCTTCACCGCGAAGGATGCGTATGGGAACCCTGTTAGTGGCCTGAAGCTCGATGCACCAGTGTTTAGCGGTGCCGCCAGCACGGGATCAGAGCGACCTTCAGCAGGAAGCTGGACAGAGCAAAGTAATGGGGTCTACGTGGCGACCTTAACGCTGGGATCGGCTGCAGGCCAGCTATCAGTCATGCCGCGCGTGAACGGCCAAAATGCCGTTGCTCAACCACTGGTGCTGAATGTTGCAGGTGACGCTTCCCGGGCAGTGATCAGTGATATGGCGGTGAAGGTGAATAACCAACTGGCAAATGGACAGTCTGCTAACCAGGTAACCCTGACCGTCGTGGACAGCTATGGTAACCCGTTGCAGGGGCAAGAAGTTACGCTGACTTTACCGCAGGGTGTGACCAGCAAGACGGGGAATACAGTAACAACCAATGCGGCAGGTAAAGCGGATATTGAGTTGATATCAACCGTTGCAGGGGAACTTGAAATCGCGGCCGCGGTGAAAAACTCTCAGAAGACGGTCACGGTGAAATTCAACGCGGATGCCAGCACCGGTCAGGCAAACCTGCAGGTAGACGCCGCTGCTCAAAAAGTGGCAAACGGCAAAGATGCCTTTACGCTGACGGCGAACGTTGAGGATAAAAATGGTAACCCTGTTCCAGGGAGCCTGGTGACCTTTAATCTGCCCCGGGGTGTCAAGCCGCTTACAGGCGATAATGTCTGGGTGAAAGCCAACGATGAGGGGAAAGCAGAGTTGCAGGTGGTTTCAGTGACTGCCGGAACGTATGAGATCACGGCATCGGCAGGGAATAGCCAGCCTTCGAATACGCAGACTATAACGTTTGTAGCCGATAAGACTACCGCAACCGTCTCCGGTATTGAGGTGATTGGCAACTATGCGCTGGCGGATGGCAAAGCCAAACAGACGTATAAAGTTACGGTGACTGATGCCAATAACAACCTGTTGAAAGATAGCGAGGTGACGCTGACCGCCAGCCCGGCTTCGTTAAACCTGGAACCGAATGGCACTGCGACAACGAATGAGCAAGGGCAGGCTATTTTCACCGCCACCACTACTGTTGCGGCGACATATACACTCACGGCGCAAGTGAGTCAGAACAACGGTCAGGTATCAACGAAAACCGCCGAATCTAAATTCGTCGCGGATGATAAAAACGCGGTGCTCGCTGCATCATCTGATGTGACTTCTCTGGTGGCGGATGGGGTACAGACCGCAACAATGACGGTTACCCTGTTCTCGGCAAATAACCCTGTTGGGGGGAATGTGTGGGTCGACATTGAGGCTCCGGAAGGAGTGACGGAGAAGGATTATCAATTCCTGCCGTCGAAAAATGACCATTTCGTGAGCGGAAAAATCACGCGTACATTTAGTACCAGCAAGCCTGGTGTCTATACGTTCACATTTAACGCCCTGACCTATGGCGGGTACGAAATGAAGCCAGTGACGGTGACCATAACCGCGGTGGATGCCGATACGGCAAAGGGCGAGGAGGCGATGAAATAATATTAAGAGTATGAAAGTAACATTCTAATAAACAATAATGGCGTTGACATCTTCAACGCCATTATTTATTGAATTGCCTGACAGTAGTCTCGTTATAAATTCATTTAGATATAGCGATAACTAAACCGGACGAACAGGGATAAATATTTCGCAAACAACATCATTGCTATCCTTTTCTACGAAATCTTCATTGTAATAAAATCGCTCAATATCACTGCCGTTCACTCTGGCTAACCCCCTGGCAGGTAATTCCATCAGATAGAGGTTTCGCGCCCATTCAGGGTAGTGCTCCCACTCACCTTCATAGCGGAAAGAGGCATACAGTCCTCGGTTAATTATCCACTCTTTTGGCATCTCTGAATCGGTTTGTTTACATACCGTACCGGCAAAAGTTTCAACTGTGAGCAAATCGACTGATTTTGTTGACGGTTCGAACGTGGAGACGAAATAGATATCCGTCTTAAAATTCTTCATACATCTGGCTAAATGATGACGTCGCAGTTTGACTTCTTCATCCGGTGATTTATTCGACACTTCAATATCATATTTAAATGAATTGCCAAAAATAGGTGTCTCAGGAAAGTTGACTAATCTACACTCCGTCTTTTGCTGTTGACGTATTAAAAAAGAAGGGAAGATATTTGCGAGATCCCAATAATCACGGTGGCGGTATTCACGGGGAGAGCAGCCGAATAACTTTTTAAATTCGCGGCTGAATGATTGCTGTGAATCAAAATGCAAAGAGAGTGCAATATCAAGCATAGATTTCGCGGAGAGCCGGACAAGAATGGCGGCACGACAAAGCCTTCGTTTGCGAATGTATTCTCCCAAAGGCACATGCATGAAATTTCGGAACAGAAGCTGGATGTTGCGTCTGCTGTAGCCAGATTTCTGTGCGATATCTTCGATTGAAATAGGGTGCTCAAGATTACACTCAATCCACTCCAGGAGCTGCTGTAGAATCTTCTGCCTGATCATCACATACTCCGTTAATTCTTTGTCATATCGCACATTTTCGTTATGTCCTGGGCCCTAAGTGTATCAAAAACAGCAAGTCCCAAGGCAAAAGCACTGATAGCGTCTGCTTCATTGCCCCAAAAATAGAGAGGTTTCAGTCCTACATTATTAATGAATTTTTTGCATAAGTGATATCAAAATCCACATACTAATTTGAGGTTACGTTTTAACGTAGACTCATTGTTCATACCTAATGGAGGGACTGACAGTGGAATTTTCCGTATTAAGTAACAATCTGAAAATGCCGATGATGGGATTTGGTGTTTTTCAGGTTACCGATAAAGACGTGTGCAAACAGTCAGTGTTGAATGCTATCCGCACGGGTTATCGACTCATCGACACAGCAGCGGTATACGGTAATGAAGATGCCGTCGGTGAAGCCGTTCGTGAGGCCATATCTGAAGGTTTATGTACCCGAGAAGAGTTATTTATAACGTCTAAATTGTGGGTGCAGGATATGTTGAATCAGGATATTGCAGCAGCAGGTATTGAAGCATCATTAAAAAAATCGGGGCTAGAATACTTCGATCTCTATTTATTGCACCAGGCCATGCGCGATTATTTCAGTGCGTGGCGTGCACTCGAAGATGCCTATGAAGAGGGCAAATTAAAAGCGATTGGGGTTTCCAATTTCTACCCTCATGTTCTGGCGAACTTTTGTGAAACGGTAAGAGTTAAACCGATGGTCAACCAGGTCGAGTTGCATCCCTATTTTGCCCAACCAGACGCGCTGGCAACCATGAAGTATTATAACGTGCAGCCTGAAGCATGGGCTCCGTTAGGTGGTGGACGACATAAACCCTTTGAAAATAATCTGCTTCAGAGTATTGCAGATGCCCATCAAAAATCGATTTCTCAGGTCATTCTGCGTTGGAATATTCAACGGGGAGTGGTCGTTATTCCGAAATCAACACATCAACAGCGTATCGAAGAAAATTTTGCTATCTGGGATTTCTCACTGACAGAGAAAGAAATGGCGCAGATTAGTTCGCTAGATTTGGGTTATGTTGGCGAATCGGTAAAACATTTTAATCCTGAGTTTGTTCGTGGTTGTCTTGCTGTAAAAATACATGATTGATATTAATCACTTATTTTATCTGAGACGACAAAAATTTTTTAACAGGGGAGTGATATTGATCTTCACTCTGTCATATCTCCGGTAATATGGCGTCAGGCTTCATCATCAGAAAGGGAGCCTGACGCCCGAAAAAGTGAACAACAGACAGTGTTCGGATTATCAATATTCAGTTTTTAACGTTGAACTGGATTCATTACTGCGTTGTTTAAGAATATCCCGCGCCGAATCTGCCATTATCATGACAGCACCTGCCAGCATCAGAGTATCTTTCAATACCAGACGACCAGCACCGGATAAATAAGGGAAACCATGATGAGCGTCACCCAATGCGGGTACCCATGCCTCCGGGGTGGTGATTAAAAATGAGAGTGTTACCAGCGGCGTGGTAAATGCCATCAGCCCACCCAATAAACCTAACCAGCGATTGACAGGATTAGCCAAAACCAGCAGAGCAATAATCACCTCCACGACGCCAAGACCGTTGGAAAAACCATAGGTATTATTAGCCGTTTGCCATGCTCTTGCTTCTGGTTTGTATTCGCCTTCGTGAGTCAGATGCTGTTTATAGTCTTCCGGGTGTTCATAAAAGAACGACATTAGTGGACTGTTTGCGACGAATGGTGTAATGCTGTCTGCCTCGTAAGGGACAAACTTTAATAACCCAATCCACATAAAAACAATCGCAATACTCAGACGAATCAATGTCAGGCCAATTTTATCTCCCCGACTTAACAGGTGCAGGTATCTTTCCATTGTAAACATCCTTATTTATACAATACTGCTGTTGCGGTTGAATTATTATCAATTCGCATCGATGTAACTTTCCAGGATGAAGCATTATATTTTCTGGCCATATCAGCAATGGCATTCTCAAGAACTGTCGGTGATGCTGATACTGATGAGACGCTGATATGTTTCAGAATTATTTTATCATCTGCATTGGTGGAAAATGCCATAACGCCAGATAATAGTGTTGCAAATAAAACAGATTTTTTAAACATATAAAATACCATCAATGAAGTGATTAAGAAGTTATAAAGTAACAGGGAATTAATAAAATTCTTTTCTCTGAGACGCCAGAATATTTGTTCTGGCGTCTGATTTTGAGTTTATTTGACTAATGAAAATAGATCATTGAGTGATTCGCTCATCGACGGATGAGTAAATATCTGATCGCGTAATATGCTATAAGGCAGCCCGGCATCCATCACCATTTTCACTATATTGATCATCTCGTGGGAGTCAACACACAGCAGTGATGCCCCTAATATACGTTGGGTTTTATTATCAACAATCGCTTTTAATACCCCACGAGTATCATTCATCACTCTGGCACGCGGAATTACAGCTACAGGCAATGTCACCACCTGAATATCAGCACCACTCTCTCTGGCCTGTTCTTCTGTCATACCAACCCTGGACAGTGGCGGTGTTATAAATACGGAATAAGGCACATTTTTCCGATCATCAGTACTACGTTTGCCTTCACCCAGTAACTCATCACGTACAATGCGGTAATCATCTAGTGATATGTAAGTAAATTGCAGCCCGCCGGTAACATCTCCCATCGCCCAAATATTGTCTGCGGTGGTATGTAATCGCTTGTCAACGACAATTGCCCCGCGCTCGTTTACTGCGATACCGGCATTTTCTGGATGTAAAGAAGCGGTAGCCGGTTGACGACCGGAAGCTATTAACAGTGCATCCACCGCCAGTTGGGCGTGCTCGCTATGCACTTGCACTTGATTTTCATGGTGACTGATTCGCTCCACATGGGCATTGAGGATAATATCGACGCCCTGATCGCGTAAAATCGTCGCGATGTTATCAGCAATATCCCGATCTTCCCGAGGCAAAAACAGCGAAGCTGCTTCTAAAATGGTTACCTTGCTGCCAAAATTAGCGAACATAGAGGCGAACTCAACGCCAATATATCCGCCGCCCAAAATACCTAAATGTGCAGGCAATTCTTTTAGATTAAGTAATCCGGTGCTGTCATATACACCAGGCGTGGTGGTAATTCCAGGAATTGGCGGAACCACGGTTTGTGCACCGGTATTAATAAAAATTTTCTCGCCATGAATCTCCAGATTTCCCTCAGGCCGATGAACACGCAGGCTATGATTATTGATAAACTCCGCCTGGCCGTCGATCACGTCGATATTGGGCATATCCGCAAGATTATGAAAATTCTTATTACGTAAAAAATTAACCACTTCATTTTTACGCTGTATGGCACGGACAAAATCTGTGTGCTGCTGTGCGTCATGAACCAATGTTTTGGTTGGGATACAGCCGATATTAATACAGGTCCCGCCATACATTGCATTTGATTGTTCGATGAGAGCCACACGCCAACCTGCTTTTGCCAGCGTGACGGCTAATGTTTTTCCAGCCTTGCCAAAACCAATAATAACTGCCTGATATTTATTCATGATGATTTCCTGTCGAAACGCGTTCATTTGACATCATGACTATAGACGCAAAAGAGCAAATAACATTTCTTCACAACGCTTGATATTTTGTCTTATCGTCTGGTATTTTCTTTTTCTTAATCAGAATCACAAAACAAAAATCATGATTAACTATTTGATGGTATTAGATTAATTATTGACTAAGATTGTTGGTGTTTGTAATCAAAAAACCACTCAGGAGTCTGATATGGATGCTCTTAGCCGTTTGTTGATGCTTAACGCTCCACAAGGAACGATCGATAAGAATTGCGTGTTAGGAAGTGACTGGCAACTTCCACATGGTGCCGGGGAATTGTCGGTTATTCGTTGGCATGCGTTAACGCAAGGAGCGGCGAAGCTGGAAATGCCGACGGGAGAGATTTTTACATTACGCCCGGGAAATGTGGTCCTGCTACCACAAAATTCAGCTCATCGCCTGAGTCATGTCGATAATGAATCGACCTGTATTGTCTGTGGCACTCTTCGGCTGCAACATTCGGCGCGTTATTTTTTAACGTCTTTGCCGGAAACGCTGTTTGTAGCACCAGTGAACCATAGCGTGGAATATAACTGGCTGAGGGAGGCGATCCCGTTTTTACAACAGGAATCCAGATCGGCAATGCCGGGAGTGGATGCTCTGTGTAGCCAGATCTGCGCTACATTCTTTACCCTCGCGGTGCGTGAGTGGATTGCACAGGTTAATACAGAGAAAAACATTCTCAGTTTGCTTCTGCATCCACGTCTTGGTGCGGTAATACAGCAAATGCTGGAAATGCCAGGACACGCCTGGACCGTCGAATCGCTGGCCAGCATCGCCCACATGTCCCGGGCAAGTTTTGCCCAGCTTTTCCGTGATGTTTCCGGAACCACGCCGCTGGCTGTATTAACAAAGTTGCGTCTACAAATAGCGGCCCAGATGTTTTCCCGGGAAATGCTCCCTGTTGTGGTGATCGCTGAGTCAGTAGGCTATGCCAGTGAATCATCTTTTCACAAGGCGTTTGTCCGCGAGTTTGGTTGTACTCCGGGAGAATATCGGGAAAGGGTGAGACAGCTTTCACCCTGAATAAAACCGCCAGAAATCAGGGCAAAGATAATCCGCATTCCGGGAGTTGTGAGCCTTTCAACTATTTCTATTTCCAACGGTGGTTTTGGGTTTTATATATTTTTTTTGATGGACTCTAGCTCAGTTTTTAAATAAAAATGCAAACTAAATTGCTTCAATTAAATAAAATCCCGACTATTACTTGATACGTGATTATTGTCGGTGATTTTTTTTGTGCACCATCAGTGTATATCTCAATAACCCCTGAATAAGTAGCTCTGAATAGGTATAAGGGGTGTAGCCTTTTTAAATGGATTTCTTATGCCAAAAATGATCGTCGATTTCCCTATAAAATGTGAGCGATGCCGAAAGAAATAAAATTAGTTATTGCATTTGAAGTTTAGATGAAAGATTATCATTTGTCATACAAATGAGGGGTGGTATGTTGCTAGCCAATTAAAAAAGAACGCCATATTTATTGATGATTGATCCCCCGGAAGGGGGGAACCATCGGGCATAAATGGGCATGAAGTAATGGAGTATTAGTTGTGAATGTCAATTTCTTTGTCACCTGTATTGGTGACGCACTGAAATCAAGAATGGCACGAGACTCCGTGCTGCTACTGGAAAAACTCGGCTGTCGCGTAAATTTCCCGGAGAAACAGGGATGCTGCGGTCAGCCTGCGATCAATAGTGGTTATATCAAAGAAGCGATTCCAGGGATGAAAAATCTGATCGCCGCACTGGAGGATAACGACGATCCCATTATTTCACCGGCTGGCTCTTGCACCTATGCCGTAAAAAGTTACCCGACGTATCTGGCGGATGAACCTGAATGGGCATCACGTGCCGAAAAGGTTGCCGCGCGTATGCAGGATCTCACCTCTTTTATTGTTAATACATTAGGGGTAGTCGATGTAGGTGCCAGTTTGCAAGGGAGAGCGGTGTATCACCCATCTTGTAGCCTGGCCCGTAAGCTGGGGGTGAAGGACGAACCACTTACGCTGCTGAAAAATGTGCGTGGACTGGAGCTGTTGACCTTTGCTGAACAGGATACCTGCTGCGGATTTGGCGGCACGTTCTCGGTCAAAATGGCCGAAATATCCGGCGAGATGGTGAAAGAAAAGGTTGTGCACCTGATGGAAGTCCGCCCTGAGTATTTAATTGGTGCTGACGTGAGTTGCCTGCTGAACATCAGTGGACGATTACAACGGGAAGGGCAGAAAGTCAAAGTGATGCATATTGCTGAAGTGTTGATGAGCCGCTGAGGATATAAAGATGTCGATCAAAACCAGTAATACAGATTTTAAGACACGCATCCGTCAGCAAATTGAAGATCCGATCATGCGCAAAGCGGTGGCAAACGCGCAGCAGCGTATCGGGGCAAATCGGCAAAAAATGGTCGATGAATTGGGGCACTGGGAGGAGTGGCGCGATCGGGCCGCCCAGATACGTGATCATGTTCTGAGTAATCTCGACGCTTATCTGTACCAGCTCTCAGAAAAAGTGACGCAAAACGGCGGTCACGTCTGTTTTGCAAAAACCAAAGAAGACGCTACCCGCTACATTTTACAGGTTGCCCAACGCAAAAATGCCCGGAAGGTGGTGAAATCTAAATCGATGGTGACCGAAGAGATTGGTGTCAATCATGTGTTGCAGGATGCTGGCATTCAGGTGATTGAAACCGATCTGGGTGAATACATTCTCCAGCTGGATCAAGATCCGCCCTCTCATGTTGTGGTCCCGGCAATTCATAAAGATCGCCATCAGATCCGTCGAGTGCTACACGAACGTCTGGGCTATGAGGGGCCGGAAACGCCTGAAGCGATGACCTTATTCATTCGGCAAAAAATCCGCGAAGATTTCCTCAGTGCTGAAATAGGTATTACCGGCTGTAATTTCGCGGTGGCAGAGACCGGTTCGGTATGCCTGGTGACCAATGAAGGTAATGCGCGAATGTGTACCACGCTGCCTAAAACGCATATTGCAGTGATGGGAATGGAGCGTATTGCCCCCACGTTTGCCGAGGTAGATGTATTGATCACCATGCTGGCGCGCAGTGCCGTTGGTGCACGTTTGACGGGATACAACACCTGGCTGACAGGACCGCGCGAAGCGGGGCACGTTGATGGTCCTGAAGAGTTTCATCTGGTTATTGTCGATAACGGGCGTTCTGAGGTGCTGGCCTCTGAATTTCGGGATGTGCTGCGCTGTATTCGCTGCGGGGCTTGTATGAATACTTGTCCGGCATATCGCCATATTGGCGGTCATGGATATGGCTCTATTTATCCAGGGCCAATTGGTGCGGTGATTTCTCCGCTACTTGGCGGCTATAAAGATTTTAAAGATTTACCCTACGCCTGCTCTTTATGCACTGCTTGTGACAACGTGTGTCCGGTGCGTATTCCGCTGTCAAAACTGATTTTGCGTCATCGTCGGGTGATGGCTGAAAAAGGGATCACCGCAAAAGCAGAGCAACGGGCGATAAAAATGTTCGCTTATGCCAATAGTCATCCAGGATTGTGGAAAGTTGGGATGATGGCTGGTGCTCATGCGGCAAGCTGGTTTATCAATGGCGGCAAAACACCACTCAAATTTGGCGCGATTAGCGACTGGATGGAAGCACGCGATCTTCCTGAAGCTGACGGAGAGAGTTTCCGTAGTTGGTTTAAGAAACATCAGGCGCAGGAGAAAAAGAATGGATAATCGGAGCGAATTTTTGAATAACGTTGCTCAGGCACTGGGTCGCCCGCTGCGACTTGAACCGCAAGCAGAAGATGCGCCGCTTAACAACTATGCTAACGAGCGGCTTACCGAACTTAACCAACAGCAGCGCTGTGACGCGTTTATCCAGTTTGCCAGCGATGTTATGTTGACGCGCTGTGAACTGACCAGCGAGGCGAAGGCGGCAGAAGCTGCAATACGTCTGTGTAAAGAGCTGGGAGATCAGTCGATCGTGATTAGCGGTGACACGAGGCTGGAGGAATTGGGGATTAGCGAATGTTTGCAGCAGGAATGCAATGCCGTTGTTTGGGATCCGGCGAAAGGTATTGAGAACATATCACAAGCAGAGCAGGCTAAAGTTGGCGTAGTGTATGCTGAATATGGTTTAACCGAATCGGGAGGCGTGGTTCTTTTTTCCGCCGCCGGGCGCGGGCGTTCATTGAGCCTGCTCCCGGAATCTTCTCTTTTTATCCTGCGTAAAAGCACTATCCTGCCGCGTGTAGCGCAACTCGCAGAAAAATTGCATCAGAAAGCGCAGGCCGGTGAACGAATGCCGTCATGTATTAACATCATTAGCGGCCCCAGTTCAACGGCGGACATTGAGCTTATCAAAGTCGTCGGGGTTCATGGTCCGGTGAAAGCGGTGTATCTGATTATTGAGGATTGCTGAGAGAGATATGAAGTCTGGACATAAACCTGAAGAAGGCATACGAGGTTGAAAATAGCGTTTAGGACAACCTGACTTAACCCCGTTCCGTCATGGTTATGCTGCTCTTCTGTAAATATCCTGGCATTACTAATGCCAGGATATTTAAAGTGAAAAAGACAGGCATCCATTCCTGAAAACGGGTTCCCTTCCCGGTCATTGTCACTTCAGCTTTATACAGGCACTCTCTATCAGAATGCTGTTTATTACTGCCCAGAGTTTTGTTAGTATTCATCTACCTTTTTCTTCAGATAAAATAAAATCTCAATCAGATCGATATCCTGTTTGATTTGTTCACTCATAATATATCCAGAAAATAAAATCTGCCGCAGATAAATGAATTAATAGTCTGTATCAGGAATGTTCGGGTTAAATATCAGCAAAAAGCCAGCATCATGAATACTGGATATGAAGCATGAGAGTTACCTCAGTGTTTTATATAAGGATTCGGTCCTCATAGTAGAACGGTAACTCTCAATCTGATAGGTTCCTGAGTCAGTTCACATCACGACTCATTTTTTTCGCTCTCACCGGCATCCCATTTGCCACATAATATCCCGCCGTGCTCCTCGGCAACGCATCCTTCCCGCGAATCATATCCGCCATTTTCTCGCCAATCATAATCGTCGTGGCGTTCAGATTGCCGGTGATAATCTGCGGCATAATTGACGCATCGACTACGCGTAATCCTTCCAGCCCGTGCACGCGGCCTTCGCCATCCACAACGGACATCTCGTCGTACCCCATTTTGCACGTACCGCATGGGTGGAAGGCGGTTTCGGCGTGATTACGCACAAACTCATCGAGCTGCTCATCCGTCTGGCATTCGACACCGGGGCTGATTTCGCGGCCACGATACTGATCCAGCGCCGGTTGATGCATGATCTCCCGGGTGATGCGAATTGCGTCGCGGAACTCCTGCCAGTCCTGCTCGTGCGACATGTAGTTAAACAGAATCGCTGGATGCTGGTGCGGGTCGCGGGATTTAATCCGCACATGCCCACGGCTTGGCGAGCGCATCGATCCGACGTGGCACTGGAAGCCGTGCTCTTTCACTGCGTTCGAGCCGTTATAGTTAATCGCCACTGGCAGGAAATGGTACTGAATATTCGGCCACGCAAATTCCTCACGGCTGCGAATAAATCCGCCTGCTTCAAAGTGGTTGCTGGCACCAACGCCGGTGCCGCCAAACAGCCACTCCGCACCGATTTTCGGCTGATTCCACCACTGCAGGGCAGGGTAGAGGGAAACCGGTTCTTTGCACTCATATTGCAGATACATCTCCAGGTGATCCTGAAGATTTTCGCCGACGCCAGGTAATTCATGCACCAGCGGAATATCAAACTCCGCCAGCAGTTCAGCGTTGCCGACGCCGGAGCGTTGCAGGATCTGCGGTGAAGCAATCGCGCCTGCACATAACAGCACTTCTTTATTCGCCGTCGCGCGGGTTGGAATGGTGCTGTCGCCTTCCTGCCACTCGACGCCCACCGCGCGTTTGCCGTCAAAAATGATGTGATCGGTCATAGCGTGAGTACGAATGGTCAGGTTAGGGCGCGATTTGGCCTGATCGAGATAGCCACGCGCGGTGCTGGCGCGACGGCCATGCGGCGTGACGGTGCGATCCATCGGGCCAAAACCTTCCTGCTGATAGCCGTTGAGATCGTCCGTGCGTGGGTAGCCCGCCTGCACGCCCGCTTCAATCATCGCTTCAAACAGCGGATTGACGCCGGGTTTGGAGGTGGTGACGCTCACCGGGCCATCACCGCCGTGGTAGTCGTTCTCGCCCACATCGCGAGTCTCGGCCTTGCGATAGTAGGGCAGACAGTCGAGATAACTCCAGTTCTCAAGGCCAGGTTCTTGCGCCCAGTTGTCGAGATCCAGCGCGTTGCCACGGATGTAGCACATACCATTGATCAGCGATGAACCGCCCAGACCTTTGCCGCGTCCGCACTCCATGCGGCGGTTGTTCATAAACGGTTCGGGTTCCGTCTCATAGGCCCAGTTGTAGCGTTTGCCCTGTAACGGGAACGCCAGCGCGGCGGGCATCTGGGTGCGGAAGTCAAAGCGATAGTCCGGGCCGCCTGCTTCAAGCAGCAGCACGGTTATGTTCGGATCTTCAGTCAGACGGGTAGCGAGGACGTTGCCGGCTGAGCCGGCACCAATAATGATGTAGTCAAATTGCAAATAAACCTCCTGGTTAGAATATGGACTGGAATTTAGCCATCTCAACCTGGATGGACTTCACCTGGGTGTAACTCTGGAGCGTCATCACGCCGTTCTCGCGACCAATGCCGGAGTGTTTGTAGCCGCCAACGGGCATCTCAGCAGGGGATTCGCCCCAGGTGTTGATCCAGCAAATACCCGCTTCCAGCTGATGAATGACGCGATGCGCGCGGTTCAGGTCCGCCGTCACGATGCCCGCCGCCAGGCCGTAGTCGGTATCATTGGCGCGGCGAATCACTTCGTCCTCAGATTCATAAGTGAGAAGCGACATCACCGGACCGAAAATCTCTTCGCGCACAATGGTCATATCGTCGCTGCAATCGGTGAACACGGTCGGTGCAACCCATGCGCCGTTATCGAAGCTATCCCCCTTCAGTACATCGCCGCCGCACAGTACGCGCGCGCCTTCCTCTTTGCCTTTGGCGATATAGCGCAGCACGTTATCGCGATGCGGGAAGCTGACCAGCGGGCCGAAGTTAGTTTGCGGATCGAAAACGTCGTCCGCGCGAATGCGCTCAACGCGAGCCAGAATCTTTTGTTCAAATGCGGCTTTGCATTTCGCCGGAACGAAGACGCGGGTGCCGTTGGTACACACCTGACCGGAGCTGAAGAAGTTCGCCATCATGGCGATATCAGCGGCGAGATCGAGATCTGCATCGTCGAAAACGATCAGCGGTGATTTACCGCCCAGCTCCATGGTCACTTCTTTCAGGGAGGAAGCAGCCGAGTTAGCCATCACTTTTTTGCCGCTGGCGACACCGCCGGTAAATGACACTTTGGCAATGCCCGGATGCTCGGTCAGATACTGCCCGGTTTCCGCACCTACGCCCGGCAGCACGTTAAATACGCCGTCCGGCAGGCCCGCTTCGCTGTAAATTTCGGCCAGCTTTAACGCGGTAAGCGGGGTGACTTCGCTCGGTTTGAAAATCATCGCGTTGCCTGCCGCCAGCGCGGGGGCGGATTTCCACAAGGCAATCTGGATCGGGTAGTTCCATGCGCCAATCCCTGCCACTACGCCCAGCGGTTCGCGGCGGGTATAAACAAATGACGTCTCACGCAATGGGATCTGGCTGCCTTCCAGCGACGGGATCAGCCCGGCGTAGTACTCCAGCACGTCCGCACCGGTAACGATATCGACGGTTGAGGTTTCCGAATATGCTTTTCCGGTGTCGAGGGTTTCCAGTTTTGCGAGTTCGTCATTGCGTTCACGCAGAATATCAACGGCCCGACGCAGAATACGCGAGCGCTCCATAGCGGTCATCGCCGCCCAGATTTTTTGCCCCTGTTGGGCACTCTTCACGGCGCGATCGACATCCTCACGCCCGGCGGCCTGCACGGTCGCCAGCACGTTACCGTTGGCCGGGTTAATGGTCTCGAAGGTGCGACCGCTGGTGGCGGATGTATAACCACCATGTATATAAAGCTGCTGTTCTGCCATTCGGGACATCACGTCTCCTCGGTTAATCGGTGGGTAAATGCTGAGTAATAAAGTGACGGGTCAGCGAGTGTGCGAGAGGTTTATCCAGCGGTTTGCCGCTCAGTGCCGCGCGCAGCCATAATCCGTCAATCAGCGCGGCAAGTCCGTAGCCCGCTTCCTGCGCCTGTTGGCGCGGTAACTCGCGGTGAAATTCGCTCACCAGATTCGACAACAAGCGGCGGCTGCTCACCTGCTGCAAACGGTAAAGCATCGGCTGATGCATACTGCTGGCCCAAAACGCCAACCAGGCTTTCATCGCAGCATTACTGACCTGCGTTTCATCGAAATTCCCGTCAACAATCGCCTGTAATCGCTGCTCTGGGCTACCATCCGTTAGCGCGTGTAATCGATTCAAAACCGCGTCACGCAGCTGACTGGTGATATCGCGCATGGTTGCTTCCAGCAGACCATTTTTGTCCCTGAAATAGTGGCTGATGATCCCCGTAGAAACGCCTGCACGGCGGGCGATCTGCGCGATCGTTGCATCGTGCATGCCCACTTCATTTATTGCTTCCAGCGTGGCGTCGATCAGTTGTCTGCGCCGGATCGACTGCATCCCCAATTTGGGCATTTTCGCCACTCCATTCATCAGCGTTGTTTATCTATTAAAGCGGTTATTGATTGGACGTTCAATATAAAATGTGTCTTAATTGTTACTAATTTGATTTTAAATGGTAACAATAACAGTGGGGATACTGGATGACAGACCTTTCACACAGCAGGGAAAAGGACAAAATCAATCCGGTGGTGTTTTACACTTCCGCCGGACTGATTTTGTTGTTTTCCCTGACAACGATCCTGTTTCGCGACTTCTCGGCCCTGTGGATTGGCCGCACGCTGGACTGGGTTTCTAAAACCTTCGGTTGGTACTATCTGCTGGCGGCAACGCTCTATATTGTCTTTGTGGTCTGTATCGCTTGTTCGCGTTTTGGTTCGGTGAAGCTCGGGCCAGAACAATCAAAACCGGAATTCAGTCTGCTGAGTTGGGCGGCGATGCTGTTTGCTGCCGGGATCGGTATCGACCTGATGTTCTTTTCCGTAGCCGAACCGGTAACGCAGTATATGCAGCCGCCGGAAGGCGCGGGACAGACGATTGAGGCCGCGCGTCAGGCGATGGTCTGGACGCTGTTTCACTACGGCTTAACCGGCTGGTCGATGTATGCGCTGATGGGCATGGCGCTCGGATACTTTAGCTATCGTTATAATTTGCCGCTCACTATCCGCTCGGCGCTGTACCCGATCTTCGGTAAACGGATTAACGGGCCGATAGGTCACTCAGTGGATATTGCAGCGGTGATCGGCACCATCTTCGGTATTGCCACTACGCTCGGTATCGGTGTGGTGCAGCTTAACTATGGCTTGAGCGTACTGTTTGATATTCCCGATTCGATGGCGGCGAAAGCGGCACTGATCGCCTTGTCGGTGATCATCGCCACTATCTCGGTGACATCCGGTGTTGATAAGGGCATTCGCGTGTTATCGGAACTCAACGTTGCGCTGGCGCTGGGATTGATCCTGTTCGTGTTGTTTATGGGCGACACCTCGTTCCTGCTTAATGCACTGGTGCTGAATGTTGGCGACTATGTGAATCGCTTTATGGGCATGACGCTCAACAGTTTTGCCTTCGACCGTCCGGTTGAGTGGATGAATAACTGGACGCTCTTCTTCTGGGCATGGTGGGTGGCATGGTCGCCGTTTGTCGGCTTGTTCCTGGCGCGTATCTCGCGTGGGCGTACCATTCGCCAGTTCGTGCTGGGCACGTTGATTATTCCGTTTACCTTCACGCTGTTATGGCTCTCGGTATTCGGCAATAGCGCGCTGTATGAAATCATCCACGGCGGCGCGGCATTTGCCGAGGAAGCGATGGTCCATCCGGAGCGCGGCTTCTACAGCCTGCTGGCGCAGTATCCGGCGTTTACCTTTAGCGCCTCCGTCGCCACCATTACTGGCCTGTTATTTTATGTGACCTCGGCGGACTCCGGGGCGCTGGTGCTGGGGAATTTCACCTCGCAGCTTAAAGATATCAACAGCGACGCCCCCGGCTGGCTGCGCGTCTTCTGGTCGGTGGCGATTGGCCTGCTGACGCTCGGCATGCTGATGACCAACGGGATATCCGCGCTGCAAAACACCACGGTGATTATGGGGCTGCCGTTCAGCTTTGTGATCTTCTTCGTGATGGCGGGGTTGTATAAATCTCTGAAGGTAGAAGATTACCGCCGTGAAAGTGCCAACCGCGATACCGCACCGCGACCGCTGGGGCTTCAGGATCGCCTGAGCTGGAAAAAACGTCTCTCGCGCCTGATGAATTATCCGGGCACGCGTTACACCAAACAGATGATGGAGACGGTCTGTTACCCGGCAATGGAAGAAGTGGCGCAGGAACTGCGGTTGCGCGGCGCGTACGTGGAGCTAAAAAGCCTGCCGCCGGAAGAGGGACAACAGTTGGGGCATCTGGATTTGTTGGTGCATATGGGCGAAGAGCAAAACTTTGTCTATCAGATTTGGCCGCAGCAATATTCGGTGCCGGGCTTTACCTACCGCGCACGTAGCGGTAAATCGACCTACTACCGGCTGGAAACCTTCCTGTTAGAAGGCAGCCAGGGCAACGACCTGATGGACTACAGCAAAGAGCAGGTGATCACCGATATTCTTGACCAGTACGAGCGGCATCTTAACTTTATCCATCTCCATCGTGAAGCGCCGGGCCATAGCGTGATGTTCCCGGACGCGTGATTGTTTTTGCATAAAACCGCGCCATGTCTGCATATGGCGCGGTTTCTCTTACCTCTTGATATGTTATATCTGTACAGTTAAGCCCTTAGTATCGATTGATGATTGCCAGGCAACAGATAATAAAAAAGAAAAGAACTATTGAAGCCCAAAACCTACGTTTGGACTGTTGTGAATGTTCAATAAGCTTAGTCTTATTTAATGTAAATATTGGTGCTAATTTGAAATGACGCTTTATTCATGGGGAACGCGTAGCGCAAATCAACTAAAATCAATGTAACCGTTTGTTGTTTAAGGTTTAATTGTCTGTGTCTGATATTTTATTGATTGTTTTAAATATTGTTTTTATTGTCATTGTTATAATGTTGGCTATCTATTGCTGAATGGATTCAGTCTTAAAAAGCAGGTTGTTAAGAGATAGGCATAGAGTAATGACGTGTATGCATAACCAACATCTTTACTCATTATGTCATTGAATGTTGACGCTATGTGTTTATGAGGTTGAGGTATTTTCAGTTGATCTGGATTGTTAAATTCATATAATGCGCCTTTACTCATGAATGGGCGTCAATACGTAGTGGGAAATTATAAATATTGAAATAGTCCAACTACTTCTTTATTACCAAAAATGAGTATCTGAATTTTAATATTGCATTCTTGCGTGATTATCTCCTGAGTTTGACTTGTGATTACCTTTTTAAGGTATTTAGCGTAACTGTTTTTGAGCGAGCATCAGAGGTAAAGATAATCTTCTTGATAGTGATGTGGGATGTTATACGTATGGCATCGCTAATGTTTATGGTTACCCCTTATGTGTGCTCAGGAATCCACAGGTAATCACTCATACTGAACAGCGATAAAAGATAAAAGGTGTGTTCATGAATTCATGTGATTTTCGTGTTTTTCTGCAAGAGTTCGGTACAACGGTTCATTTGTCATTGCCTGGTAGCGTATCCGAGAAAGAACGACTGCTACTCAAGCTGCTGATGCAGGGAATGTCTGTAACAGAAATATCACAGTACAGAAATCGCAGTGCAAAGACCATTTCACATCAAAAGAAACAGCTCTTTGAGAAACTGGGGATTCAGAGCGATATTACTTTCTGGCGGGATATTTTCTTTCAGTACAATCCGGAGATCATATCCGCCACGGGTAATAATAGTCACAAATATATTAATGATAATCACTATCACCATATCGTCACGCCTGAAGCCATCAGTCTGGCGTTGGAAAACCATGAATTTAAACCGTGGATCCAACCGGTTTTCTGCGCGCAGACTGGGGTACTGACGGGCTGTGAAGTGCTTGTCCGCTGGGAACATCCACAAACGGGAATTATCCCACCGGATCAGTTTATTCCTCTGGCGGAGTCATCCGGTCTTATTGTCATAATGACTCGCCAGCTGATGAAACAGACTGCGGATATTCTGATGCCGGTAAAACATTTGCTGCCGGACAATTTCCATATTGGTATCAACGTCTCGGCGGGCTGTTTTTTGGCTGCGGGATTTGAAAAAGAGTGTCTGAACCTGGTTAAGAAATTAGGTAACGATAAAATCAAACTGGTTCTCGAGTTAACGGAACGTAACCCTATTCCGGTAACGCCAGAAGCCAGAGCGATATTTGACAGCCTTCATCAGCACAACATTACCTTTGCGCTGGATGACTTTGGTACGGGTTATGCAACCTATCGTTACTTGCAGGCGTTCCCGGTCGATTTTATTAAGATCGATAAGTCATTTGTGCAAATGGCGAGCGTGGACGAAATATCCGGTCATATTGTGGACAATATTGTCGAACTGGCGCGTAAGCCTGGTCTGAGTATCGTGGCGGAAGGGGTAGAAACCCAGGAGCAGGCGGATTTAATGATCGGCAAAGGCGTTCACTTTTTGCAGGGCTATTTGTACTCTCCGCCAGTACCGGGTAATAAATTTATCTCTGAATGGGTAATGAAAGCCGGTGGTTGATGTAAACCGCTATTCACAGCGCATCGGGAGGTTGGCAGCGATTAATTCTCCCGATGCAGTAAATCCTGATAGATCCCCGTTAATATGCCATTTGGCGCAAATTGCTTTTTAATCCACTGCGTCACCTGACCCGTAGCAGAATGCTGAGTTGCGAGTAACATGCGTGAATCCTGGCGCGGATTATGGATTTGTCGGGTAACCAGCAGGGATTGCGCCATCGCCTCACGGACCATGTAATCCGGCAAAAAACCAATTCCTTCACCTAAAATCTGGCACTGACATTTGGTGTTGAAATCTGGCACCAGAATCGACTCCTGCCCATGCAGCAACCAGCCCACTTTTTTATTAATCGTATGCGCGGTGTCCTCCACCATGATATTAGGATAGAGACGCAGTTGGCTTTCGGCGATGGGTTCCGGCACAAAGGCTAATGGGTGATCCGGGGCGATAGCAAAAGCCCAGCGAATTGCGCCAATCTCCGTGTAATCAATGCCGCCGCCGTCCAGCAGTGTGTCGGGCGCGCCGATAGCAATATTCGCCTGATTATTAATAATCGCATCCCAGACGCCGTTATACACTTCGGTCGTCACGGTAATCTGGCAGGTTGGAAACTGCTTTTTCAGTACCTGTAATAAGCGTGCGGTGTGTTTGGGCGTATAAAGCAGTTGGTTAATACAAATGCGCACCCGTGCTTCTATACCCTGCGAAATAGTATCGATGCTGCGTTTGATGGCGTGAAAATCATTCAGCAGGTCGGTTGCTTTGCGGAAAAAATAACGCCCGGACTCCGTTAACTCAATGCTTCGGGTACTGCGAGTGAACAGCACCACATCCAGCCCTGTTTCCATTCGCTTGATGGTGTAGCTAATGGCGGAAGTAGTTAAACCCAACTCTTCTGCGGCTTTACTGAAACTGCCAAAACGCGCAGCGGTAGTAAATGCCAACAGATTCTCTTCGGTAAAAATTGAGTTCATTAAACCATTCCCGCCATTATCGAATATGAATTTCTCCAGCCATGACTGTAGAGGTATCGGTTAAAGATAGATAATCATTTTTGAATAACTTTTAATACCCGTCGCGTTTAGTCGTCGCTTCGCTTAATTTTTGTCCGCCATATTCTGAAATTATCCCCACGCAGTTACCCGCCAGAAAACCCAGTAATGTCACCGTCCAGTTCATCCCGCTGGCAAAAAATAGCGTCATGCCGAGAAAGCCTCCGGGAATAAAAGACAATAAACCGAAACGTCCTTGCCAGACCACCACCGCCGAGAAGGGTACAGTCATAATCACGCTCGCCCAGAACGTGGACAATCCACTCACCGAGGCCAGCCAACCGGCAGCCAGCGCGGCGAAAAACGCCCACACCATCCCGGAATAATTAACCGCCAGGCTTCTGATAAACCCCGATTTACCGCCGCCTGCGGCATAAAAACTGCAAAAGGCGACGAAGCCAATGGTTCCTAATAATTCCCATCCCTGAGAGAGCCCGACATGTGAAGACACTAACTGCCAAAGCCCTGCACAAATACCGACGGTGACACCCGTTGCCGTGAGTCCGTTCATCTTGTTCCCCTCTGGTTAGACATGGACGAAAGCTACTCTTACATGTGCAGACTATAGAGAAATAAAACCTGATTGAGTGAAAGGGTATCGGGTCAAAGAAACAAATATTGCACTACCGCACACTGCGAAAAGATTGTTGAACATCATTCAACAAAAAGGCGAAATACGGCGAATTAAATTTAAGCGGGTTCTTTTATCAGATTATCGTTGCTATTCTCAATTCATCGAAAACAGCCACAAAAACCAGGGGAATGTGAATGACTATAAAAAATCTACCTGCCGACTATTTATTGGCTGCGCAACAGGGTGATATCGATAAAGTAAAAACCTGCCTTGCGCTGGGTGTCGATATTAATACCTGCGATCGTCAGGGGAAAACGGCAATTACGCTGGCAAGTTTATATCAGCAATATGCTTGCGTTCAGGCATTAATTGACGCTGGAGCGGATATTAATAAGCAAGATCATACCTGTTTAAATCCTTTTTTAATTAGCTGTCTGAACGATGATTTAACGCTACTACGAATTATTTTACCGGCTAAACCCGATCTTAATTGCGTAACCCGTTTTGGCGGTGTCGGCCTGACGCCTGCCTGTGAAAAAGGCCATTTAAGTATTGTAAAAGAGCTTTTGGCGCATACGGAGATTAACGTTAACCAGACCAACCATGTAGGCTGGACGCCGCTACTGGAAGCGATTGTGCTTAATGATGGCGGGATTAAACAGCAGGCGATTGTCCAGTTATTGCTGGAACACGGTGCCAGCCCGCATCTGACGGATAAATATGGCAAAACACCGCTGGAACTGGCGCGGGAACGAGGCTTTGAAGAGATTGCGCAGTTACTGATTGCCGCAGGCGCATAAACCGGGAGGCTTGCTATCAACACACCAGAAAGACGGTGTGTGTGGGCGCTAACTGCGGATGCGGATTTTCTGGCGCAGCGGGGGCAAGGACAGGTTGAACAGGTCTTTGCCAGAGCGGTAAATATCGCACTTCCGGCCCGCCAGCAGTTGCTGACGCTGCTTTGTGAAGAGTACGACAATGCGCCAAACAGTTGTCGGTTGGCACTCACTCACTTTAATGGTCTGTTCCATCATGGTGATAAGGTTCAGTTTGACGATCAAGGCATTACGGTTGGTCAACATCTTCATATAGAGATGAGTCATTGCCAGCGTTGGCTGTCCCCAACCTTGCAAATGACCGCTGTGAATTTTCACCTTATCGTCTGGCAACAGTGGCATGACATTATTCATCAGCACCTGGGGGAAAATGAAACCCTGTTTAATTATTGCGGCGATAATCCGTTTTATCAGGCGTTAAATAAAGAATTACATATTAAACGACGGGCAGTTATTCAGGCCGTAAACGATAAACAAAATATCGCCTCAGCAGTCGCCAGTATGATGGGCTTAGGGATTGGCCTTACGCCATCAGCCGACGATTATTTAACAGGTCTGGCGCTTATTTTATTTATTTCCGGACATCCGGCGGAAAAATACAAAGAGGAATTTTATCTCGGTCTGCAACGCGGCAGAAATAATACCACGTTATTAAGTGCCATAACGCTGGAAGCCGCATTACAACAACGCTGCCGGGAAAATATTCATCGTTTTATTCATAACATTATTTATGACATCCCTGGGAACGCAACTCAGGCAATAGAAAAAATTAAACATATTGGCTCCAGTTCCGGCTGCGACATGCTGTATGGCATGGCCGATGGTTGTGCGCTGAGCCAAACCTACGGAGGGAATTATGTCAGTTAAAATAGTCATTAAACCGAATACCTATTTTGATTCTGTCTCGCTGATGTCTATCTCTACGCGTGCAAATAAACTCGACGGCGTCGAGCAGGCATTTGTGGCGATGGCGACCGAAATGAACAAAGGCGTACTGAAGAATTTAGGGCTGCTGACGCCGGAGCTGGAGCAGGCGAAAAACGGCGACCTGATGATTGTCATCAACGGCAAAGCGGGCGCAGACAACGAGCAGTTGCTGGTGGAGATTGAAGAACTGTTCAACACCAAAGCGCAAAGCGGCTCGCACGAGGCGCGTTACGCCACTATTGCCAGCGCCAAAAAGCATATCCCGGAAAGTAACCTGGCAGTGATTTCGGTCAACGGTCTGTTTGCCGCTCGCGAAGCGCGTCAGGCGCTGCAAAATGATCTTAACGTGATGCTGTTTTCCGATAACGTCTCGGTTGAAGATGAACTGGCGCTCAAACAGTTGGCCCATGAAAAAGGGCTGCTGCTGATGGGGCCAGACTGCGGCACGGCGATTATCAACGGCGCGGCGCTCTGCTTTGGTAACGCCGTGCGTCGCGGCAACATCGGTATTGTTGGCGCATCCGGCACCGGTAGCCAGGAACTGAGCGTCCGTATCCATGAATTTGGCGGCGGCGTTTCGCAACTGATCGGCACCGGCGGGCGCGACCTGAGCGAGAAAATCGGCGGTCTGATGATGCTCGACGCCATCGGGATGCTGGAAAACGATCCGCAAACTGAAATTATTGTGCTTATCTCCAAACCGCCTGCGCCTGCGGTGGCCCGCAAAGTGCTGGAACGCGCACGCGCCTGCCGCAAGCCGGTGGTGGTCTGCTTCCTTGGTCGTGGCGAAACGCCAGTGGATGAGCAGGGGCTACAGTTTGCTCGCGGCAGCAAAGAAGCGGCGCTGAAAGCGGTAATGCTTTCCGGCGTGAAACAGGAACATCTCGATCTGCATACCCTGAACCAGCCATTGATTGCTGACGTGCGCGCTCGCCTGAAGCCGCAACAGAAATACATTCGTGGCCTGTTCTGCGGCGGTACGCTGTGTGACGAAACCATGTTCGCGGTGATGGAAAAACACGGCGATGTCTACAGCAACATCCAGCCCGATCCTGAATTCCGCCTGAAAGATATCAACCGCAGCGTCAAACATACCTTCCTCGACTTTGGCGATGACGATTTTACCAACGGCAAGCCGCATCCAATGATTGACCCGACCAACCGCATCAGCCGGTTGATCGAAGAAGCGCGCGATCCAGAAGTGGCGGTGATCGTGATGGATTTTGTGCTCGGGTTTGGATCGCATGAAGATCCGGTCGGTTCCACCATTGAGGCGATCAAAGAGGCGAAAGCGATCGCCGCTGCCGAAGGACGTGAGTTGATCATTCTCGCCTATGTGCTGGGTACCGATCTTGATACGCCATCATTAGAACAACAAAGCCAGATGCTGCTTGATGCCGGAGTGATTCTGGCCAGCAGTAGCACCAATACCGGATTGCTGGCGCGTGAATTTATCTGCAAAGGGGAGGAAGCCTGATGAGCCAGTCACTGTTTAGCCAACCGTTGAACGTTATTAACGTCGGCATCGCCATGTTTAGCGATGACCTGAAAAAGCAGCATGTAGAAGTGACTCAACTCGACTGGACGCCGCCGGGGCAGGGCAATATGCAGGTGGTGCAGGCGCTGGATAACATTGCCGATTCGCCGCTGGCAGACAAAATCGCCGCCGCTAACCAGCAGGCGCTGGAGCGCATTATCCAGTCGCATCCGGTGCTGATTGGTTTTGATCAGGCGATTAACGTGGTGCCGGGAATGACGCCGAAAACCATTCTTCACGCCGGGCCGCCGGTCACCTGGGAAAAAATGTGCGGCGCGATGAAAGGCGCGGTCACCGGAGCGCTGATGTTCGAAGGGCTGGCGAAAGATCTCGATGAGGCGGCTGAACTGGCGGCCTCCGGGGAGATCACCTTCTCGCCGTGCCACGAACACGACTGCGTGGGTTCGATGGCGGGTGTTACCTCGGCCTCGATGTTTATGCACATCGTGAAAAACAAAACCTACGGCAACATCGCTTACACCAATATGAGCGAGCAGATGGCGAAGATTTTGCGTATGGGCGCTAACGACCAGAGCGTGATCGACCGCCTCAACTGGATGCGTGATGTGCAGGGCCCCATGCTGCGCGATGCGATGAAAATTATCGGCGAGATCGATCTGCGCTTAATGCTGGCGCAGGCGCTGCATATGGGCGATGAGTGCCATAACCGCAATAACGCCGGGACGACGCTGCTGATTCAGGCGCTGACGCCGGGGATTATTCAGGCGGGCTACTCCGTCGAGCAACAACGCGAAGTGTTTGAGTTTGTCGCCAGCAGTGACTACTTCTCCGGCCCGACGTGGATGGCGATGTGTAAAGCGGCGATGGATGCGGCGCACGGCATCGAATACAGCACCGTGGTCACCACCATGGCGCGTAACGGCGTCGAGTTCGGCCTGCGGGTCAGCGGCCTGCCGGGGCAATGGTTTACCGGCCCGGCGCAGCAGGTGATCGGCCCGATGTTTGCCGGTTATAAGCCGGAAGATTCGGGGCTGGATATCGGCGACAGCGCCATCACTGAAACCTACGGCATTGGCGGATTTGCCATGGCGACCGCGCCTGCTATCGTCGCGCTGGTGGGCGGTACGGTGGAAGAGGCTATCGATTTCTCCCGCCAGATGCGTGAAATCACTCTCGGTGAAAACCCCAACGTCACCATTCCGCTGCTCGGTTTTATGGGCGTGCCGTCGGCAATCGACATCACCCGCGTGGGCAGCAGCGGCATTCTGCCGGTGATCAACACCGCCATCGCCCATAAAGATGCGGGCGTCGGCATGATTGGTGCGGGCATTGTGCATCCACCATTCGCCTGCTTCGAGAAAGCCATTCTCGGCTGGTGCGAACGTTACGGCGTCTGACCTGCAAACGCACCTTACGATCCCTTCTCCCTTCTGGGGAGAGGGGCAACCTCACTCTCATAACCCCATCACCCTCTGTAGCGGACATAACAACATGAAAGAGCTTGTGGTCGTTGCCATTGGTGGCAACAGCATTATCAAAGATAACGCCAGCCAGTCGATTGAGCATCAGGCGGAGGCGGTGAAAGCCGTGGCCGATACGGTGCTGGAAATGCTGGCTTCCGATTACGACATTGTGCTGACCCACGGCAACGGGCCGCAGGTCGGTCTGGATTTACGCCGCGCGGAGATAGCCCACGAGCGCGAAGGGCTGCCCTTAACGCCGCTGGCGAACTGTGTGGCGGATACGCAAGGCGGCATTGGCTATCTGATCCAACAGGCGCTGAATAACCGACTGGCGCGTCACGGTGAGAAAAAAGCCGTCACCGTGGTGACTCAGGTGGAAGTGGATAAAAACGATCCGGGGTTTGCCCATCCCACCAAGCCCATCGGCGCATTCTTTAGTGAAAGCCAGCGTGACGAATTACAAAAGGCAAACCCTGACTGGCGTTTTGTTGAAGATGCCGGACGGGGCTATCGCCGCGTGGTCGCCTCGCCGGAACCGCAACGTATTGTAGAAGCACCTGCCATTAAGGCGCTGATCCAACAAGGCTTTGTGGTGATTGGCGCGGGCGGTGGCGGAATTCCGGTGGTGTGCAGTGAAGCGGGGGATTACCAAAGCGTGGACGCGGTTATCGACAAAGATCTCTCTACCGCGCTATTGGCCCGTGAAATTCACGCCGACATTCTGGTGATCACCACTGGCGTCGAAAAAGTGTGTATTCACTTTGGCAAACCGCAGCAGCAGGCGCTCGATCGGGTGGATATTGCCACCATGACCCGCTATATGCAGGAAGGGCATTTTCCGCCTGGCAGCATGTTGCCAAAAATCATCGCCAGCCTGACGTTCCTGGAACAGGGCGGCAAAGAAGTGATTATCACCACGCCGGAATGCCTGCCTGCGGCGCTGCGCGGTGAAACGGGCACCCATATTATTAAAACGTAAGGACGTAAGATGAAAGAAAGCAATAGCCGCCGTGAGTTTCTGAGCCAGAGCGGTAAGATGGTCACCGCCGCCGCGCTGTTTGGTACCTCTGTGCCGCTCGCCCATGCGGCAGTCCCTGGCACAACCCACTGCGACGCGAATAACACCATGAAAATCACTGACCCGCACTACTATCTCGACAACGTGTTGCTGGAAACCGGTTTTGACTACGAAAATGGCGTGGCGGTGCAGACCCGCACGGCGCGCCAGACTGTGGAAATTCAGAACGGCAAAATTGTTGCACTGCGCGAGAACAATCAGCATCCGGACGCCACGCTGCCGCACTATGACGCTGGCGGTATGTTGATGCTGCCCACCACCCGCGACATGCATATTCATCTCGACAAAACTTTCTACGGCGGGCCGTGGCGCTCGCTCAATCGCCCGGCAGGCACCACCATCCAGGACATGATCAAACTCGAGCAGAAAATGCTGCCGGAGTTACAACCGTACACGCAGGAGCGGGCGGAAAAACTGATCGATTTATTGCAGTCGAAAGGCACCACCATTGCCCGCAGCCACTGCAATATCGAACCGGTTTCCGGCCTGAAAAATCTGCAAAATTTGCAGGCGGTTCTGGCGCGACGTCAGGCGGGCTTCGAGTGTGAAATTGTCGCCTTCCCGCAGCACGGTTTGCTGCTGTCGAAATCAGAACCCTTAATGCGCGAAGCGATGCAGGCGGGGGCGCATTACGTCGGCGGACTGGACCCGACCAGTGTTGATGGCGCGATGGAAAAATCCCTCGACACCATGTTCCAGATTGCGCTGGACTACGACAAAGGCGTTGATATTCACCTGCACGAAACCACTCCGGCAGGCGTGGCAGCCATCAATTATATGGTTGAAACGGTGGAGAAAACGCCGCAACTGAAGGGCAAGCTGACCATCAGCCACGCCTTTGCGCTGGCAACGCTCAATGAGCAACAGGTAGATGAACTGGCGCACCGGATGGCGGCGCAGCAAATTTCTATCGCCTCGACGGTGCCGATTGGCACGTTGCATATGCCGCTCAAACAACTGCACGACAAAGGCGTAAAAGTGATGACCGGCACCGACAGCGTTATCGACCACTGGTCGCCTTACGGCCTGGGCGACATGCTGGAAAAAGCCAATCTGTACGCGCAGCTCTATATTCGTCCTAACGAACAGAACCTCTCCCGCTCGCTGTTTTTAGCCACTGGCGATGTATTGCCGCTCAACGAAAAAGGCGAGCGCGTGTGGCCCAAAGCGCAGGATGACGCCAGCTTTGTGCTGGTGGACGCCTCCTGTTCCGCCGAGGCGGTGGCGCGTATTTCGCCGAGAACGGCGACGTTCCATAAAGGGCAACTGGTGTGGGGGAGTGTGGCAGGTTGATACGAACTTGATATATCTGCAACGGTGAATCGTAAGAGATATTAAGCCCCAGGGAGTGGGGCGACACTGGTTTGTTAATGAATGATCCTGAACTTTATAATCTCCAGGCATAATTTCCAGGTGATTATTTGAGAGAAATACACAAAAGTGAGTTTTAACAAAGGTATTTATCAGGCCATAAATGTGACCTGCTTCGGATAAAAAAGATTAAACATAGAAAAACCAATGATACTCTTGCTGATGGTTATCAACAGTAATTAAGATGTGATTTGTTTTTCCGTAATCGCGAAAATATTCTCATGACCATAAAAGAAAAATTCTCACAAAAATATCCCCATGCTTCCTTTTGTACTTTTGGCGATTCAGCAGCGTTGGCCGATCACCTCGCAACGTTGATTGCGACTGGTGTTAAAACAGCTTCCTGTGGTTCGCTGGCGGGATGTATTGAAGACAACGCATTTCCGATGATTGGGGAGTATAAGATTGTAGAAAATAGCCGTGGTGAGCCTGTCTGTGTTATCAGAGTGATTGGCCTGCATTTACTGCGCTTTTCTGATGTCACCGCGGAGCTTGCCCGTAAGGAAGGTGAAGGTGACCTCAGTCTTGAATATTGGCGTAATGAACACCGTCGTTTTTTCCAGGCAGAAGGATGCTATTCACCTGAAATGGACGTTATCTTTGAAGAATATGCCCTTATTGACGTTGTGTAGATAACTATTTTTCTACGCGAAATAAGCTCACAAACATAAAGTATCGCTAATTTTGTTTATTTTGCTGTTTTTTACGTGATGATTGTCACACTTATTGTTACTGCCCGTTTTGTCCATATTTATAACCAAATTTTTAATAGCTGCCTGAAATAGGGCTGTTTATTCTGCATAAAAATATTCGAAAATTCTTATTCTCTCCAGCGCGCTAATTTGGGCGAACACTTCCTGACTACCCTGCAATGAGGCTGAAATGATGAATAAACGTTTTGTTATCAATATGGTGTCTTCGCTGTTATTAGGCGCTGCGCTAATTTCTGCGCCGCTCCAGGCAGCGGAAAAAGTCGTGGTGAATATCTCTAAAGTCGATGGTATGCCGTGGTTTAATCGCATGGGCGAAGGTGTGGTTGAGGCGGGTAAAGCCTTTGGTGTTAATGCGTCACAGGTGGGGCCTTCAAGTACTGATGCTCCGCAACAGGTTAAAATTATTGAGGATTTAATCGCCCGTAAGGTTAATGCAATTACTATCGTGCCAAACGATGCCAACGTGCTGGAACCGGTATTCAAAAAAGCGCGAGATGCCGGAATTGTGGTTCTGACCAACGAATCTCCCGGTCAGCCAAGTGCTAACTGGGATATCGAAATCATTGATAACGAAAAATTTGCCGCTGAATATGTTGAACATATGGCGAAACGCATGGGTGGCAAGGGCGGCTATGTGATTTACGTGGGGAGTTTGACCGTGCCGCAGCATAACTTATGGGCTGACTTGCTGGTGAAATACCAGAAAGAGCATTACCCGGATATGCATGAAGTTACCCGCCGCATGCCGGTTGCCGAGAGTGTGGATGACTCACGTCGTACCACACTTGACCTGATGAAAACCTATCCTGACTTGAAAGCGGTTGTCTCCTTTGGTTCAAACGGTCCGATTGGCGCGGGACGTGCGGTGAAAGAGAAACGGGCGAAAAATAAAGTCGCAGTCTATGGCATGATGATCCCTTCACAGGCGGCATCACTGATTAAAAGTGGTGATATCACCGAAGGGATTACTTACGATCCGGCCTCTGCAGGTTACGCACTCGCAGCCGTCGCCAGCACGTTGCTGAAGGGTGAAGAGATCAAACCTGGATTAGAAATGCAGAATCTGGGTAAGGCCGACGTAGATATGGATAAGCGAATTATCCGTTTCCATAAGGTATTACTGGTCAACAAAGACAATATCGACTCACTTTATTAATCCATTTCTTCGGGGCGAAAGCCCCGATTCTTATTGCCAGGGGATGCTATGGAAACCTTCCTTTCCCTTCGTCATATCAACAAAACGTTTCATGCCACGCGAGCGCTGCGCGATGTTTCTCTCGACTTTATGTCGGGTGAGGTGCACTGCCTTGCCGGGCAAAACGGCTGTGGTAAATCGACGTTGATTAAAATTATGTCCGGTGTTTATCGCCCGGATGAGGGGGCGGAAATTACGCTTGGTGGGAAAAACTGGTCAAAGCTGACACCCGCCGCTTCGGTGGCGCAGGGGATTCAGGTGATTTATCAGGACCTCTCTTTATTTCCTAACCTGAGTGTCTGGGAGAATATCGCCGTGAATCACTATCACCACGGTCTGTTTGTTAACCGACGTCGTCTGCGTGAGGTGGCGCAGGCGGCAATGACCAGTATTAACGTCACATTGCCATTGGATACGCTCGTTTCTGAGCTTTCAATTGCCCGCTGTCAGCTGGTGGCAATTTGCCGTGCACTGGCGCAGGACGCACGGTTGATCGTGATGGATGAACCAACCGCTTCGCTGACCCATCAGGAAGTGCAAGGGTTATTACAGGTGGTGCATCAATTGCGGGAACGCGGGATCTGCGTGGTCTTCGTCAGTCATCGTCTGGAAGAGGTGATGGAAGTTTCCGACCGTATTTCAGTGTTGAAAGATGGTGAGCTGGTCGGGACCTTTCCGGCTGCAGAGATGACCACAAAACAACTCGGTTTCCTGATGACCGGCCAGGAGTTTGAATATCAGGTGCGAGAGTTGTGGCAGGGAAAATCCAGCACCCCAGTGCTGGAGGTGCGTAATTTAAGTCGTCATGGGGAATATCAAAATATTAACTTGCGGGTGGAAGCGGGCGAAGTGGTGTCGATTGTTGGCCTGCTTGGTGCGGGGCGCACGGAATTATGTCTGAGTCTGTTTGGTATGACCCGACCGGATGCTGGCGAGATCCTCATCAACGGCCAGCTGGTTACACTGCATAGTAACCAGGACGCCATCCGCCACGGTATTGGTTATGTTTCGGAAGATCGCATGTCGCGCGGTTTGGTGATGGCGCAATCTATTGAAGACAACATCATTAGCACTGTTTTTCACAAGGTAAAAGATCGCTTCGGCTTTCTGAGTGAGGCTAAAGTGCGTGACCTGGTGGACAGGCTAATCAAGGCATTGACCATCAAAGTCTCTGATCCTCATCTCCCGGTGAATACGCTTTCTGGTGGTAACGCGCAGCGAGTATCGATCGCCAAATGGCTGGCGATTGGGCCACGACTGTTGATTCTCGATAGCCCGACTGTCGGTGTTGATATCGCCAACAAAGCAGGAATATACGGCATTATCAGCGATCTGGCGGCTCATGGCATTGCGGTATTGATGATCTGCGATGAAATTGAAGAAGCGTGGTATCAAAGCCACCGGATTTTGGTAATGCAAAAAGGTCAGATCACCCATAGCTTCCTGCCTGACAGCAGTTCTCAGGCCAGGATTGCGGAGGTGGTCAATGGCTGAACTGAAAAAACGCCATGAATTCTGGCTGGCATTACTGATTGTGGTGCTGTTTGTTGGCCTTGCCTGGCGCAGCGACGAGTTTCTGACATTCGGTAATTTGTACGATCTCGCCAATAACTATGCCATGTTGACTATTCTCGCCTGTGGTTTGTTTGTGGTGTTGATTTCCGGTGGAATTGATATTTCGTTTCCGGCAATGAGCATCATTGCGCAATACGGCATGGTGCTGTTGCTACAAAAAATTGGTGGTAACTTTGCTGTCGCGTTTGCCCTGGCGGGCGGCATCGGCATTTTACTTGGCTTAATTAACGCCTTACTGGTTAATCGCCTACGGGTGCCTTCTATCA
The DNA here is from genome assembly GCF_046487365.1 of Escherichia sp. WS1451. NCBI lineage: Bacteria > Pseudomonadati > Pseudomonadota > Gammaproteobacteria > Enterobacterales > Enterobacteriaceae > Escherichia > Escherichia sp. WS1451. Next base: position 175,184 of record NZ_JBJQJP010000006.1, on the reverse strand, counting down.
TCATCACTATCTCGACGCTGAATATTTTTTATGGCCTGCTGTTATGGTTGAGTAAAGGTGTGTGGCTGTACGACTTTCCGCCGTGGTTTGAGCAGGGGGTAATGTTGTTCAAGTACACCGATGCTGATGGCTATGACTATGGCCTTGGTCTACCGCTGATCGCCATGATTACGGTGGTGCTGCTGACAGCGTTTATCATGAATTTCACCAGTGTAGGGCGCAAAATTTATGCCCTTGGCGGGAACCGTGAATCCGCCAGTCGCATCGGCTTTAGTGTGCTGAAACTGCAACTTTTCGTCTATGGCTATATGGGATTGATGTCTGGTGCTGCGGGTGTAGTGCAGTCGTGGACGGTGATGACTGTCGCCCCCGATTCTCTTCTGGGTTATGAGCTGACAGTACTGGCTGCGGTGGTGCTTGGCGGCACTAGTTTGCTCGGCGGGCGCGGCACGTTAACCGGTACTTTGCTCGGCGTGGTGTTGTTGGCAGTGATGCAAAACGGGCTAAATTTATTGGGAGTCTCGTCTTACTGGCAAACATTGATCACCGGCATCATCATCGTTGCCAGCATTAGCGCCACGGCGTGGAGTCAGCATCAGAACCGGAGTCTGCTATGAAAAAATCGTGGCGTAATAACGTTGAGTTTTACTTGATCGGCCTGCTGGTGCTAACTGTTGCCGCCTTCAGCATTACTATGCCGGAGATTTTCTGGTCGATAAGTAATTTCCAGTCCGTCGCTTCGCAAATGCCCGTGCTGGGCATTCTGGCGTTGGCTATGGCGGTGACCATGCTTTGCGGTGGCATTAACTTGTCAATTATTGCCACTGCTAACGCCTGTTCACTGGTGATGGCGTGGGTGGCGACTCAGTATCCACCGGGTATTGCTACGGTTGTCGCTACGTTACTGGCGGGCGCTGGCGCGGCGGTGATAATCGGTTTATGTAACGGCGTATTGATTGCTGGTATTCGAGTGTCGCCAATTCTTGCAACGCTTGGGATGATGACGTTGCTCAAAGGGATAAATATTCTGGTGACAGGCGGTAGCGCCATTGCCAATTATCCCTCATGGGTGCTGTGGTTGAATCATGCGCAATGGTTCGGTATTCCGCTACCGATGTGGTTGTTTGCCGCAGTGGCGCTGGGGCTGTGGATATTGCTGGAGAAAACGCCGCTCGGTAAAGCCATTTACCTGATTGGGTCTAACGAACGAGCAACACTTTACTCCGGCATTAACACTCGTCGGGTGCTGATTTGGGTTTATGTCATTTCCGCCTTGCTTTGTGCGGTAGCGGCATTTTTGATGATGTCGAAACTCAACTCGGCTAAGGCCTCTTATGGCGAATCGTACTTGCTGGTGTCAATCCTCGCGGCAGTACTCGGCGGGGTTAATCCGGACGGCGGCAGCGGGCGGATAATTGGTATGGTGCTGGCGCTGTTTCTTCTGCAAATTATTGAAAGCGGCTTCAATATTCTCGGTATAAGCCCCTACCTGACGATGGCCTTATGGGGAACGTTGCTGCTCTGTTTCATTCAGGCTCGCGGCATGTTGGGGCTGGATCGGGTGGTTTAAATATTGGCTATATTCAATGGACGCGTTTTGCCGCGATGACATATCAGGCATCGCCAAATACACATAGCTAATCAGGAGTAAACACAATGAAGATCAAAGCTGTTGGTGCATATTCCGCTAAACAACCGCTGGAACCGATGGATATCACCCGGCGTGAACCGGGACCGCATGATGTCAAAATCGAAATCGCTTACTGTGGCGTCTGCCATTCCGATATCCACCAGGTCCGTTCCGAGTGGGCGGGGACGGTTTACCCCTGTGTGCCGGGTCATGAAATTGTGGGGCGTGTGGTAGCCGTTGGTGATCAGGTAGAAAAACATGCGCCGGGCGATCTGGTCGGTGTCGGCTGCATTGTCGACAGTTGTAAACATTGCGAAGAGTGTGAAGACGGGCTGGAAAACTACTGTGATCACATGACCGGCACCTATAACTCGCCGACGCCGGACGAACCGGGCCATACTCTGGGCGGCTACTCACAACAGATCGTCGTTCATGAGCGATATGTTCTGCGTATTCGTCACCCGCAAGAGCAGCTGGCGGCGGTGGCACCTTTGTTGTGTGCAGGGATCACCACGTATTCGCCGCTACGTCACTGGCAGGCCGGGCCGGGAAAAAAAGTGGGCGTGGTCGGCATCGGCGGTCTGGGACATATGGGGATTAAGCTGGCCCACGCGATGGGGGCGCATGTGGTGGCATTTACCACTTCTGAGGCAAAACGCGAAGCGGCAAAAGCCCTGGGGGCCGATGAAGTTGTTAACTCACGCAATGCCGATGAGATGGCGGCTCATCTCAAGAGTTTCGATTTCATTTTGAATACAGTAGCTGCGCCACATAATCTCGACGATTTTACCACCTTGCTGAAGCGTGATGGCACCATGACGCTGGTTGGTGCGCCTGCGACACCGCATAAATCACCGGAAGTTTTCAACCTGATCATGAAACGCCGTGCGATAGCCGGCTCTATGATTGGCGGCATTCCAGAAACACAGGAGATGCTCGATTTTTGCGCCGAACATGACATCGTGGCTGATATAGAGATGATTCGGGCCGATCAAATTAATGAAGCCTATGAGCGAATGCTGCGAGGTGATGTGAAATATCGTTTTGTTATCGATAATCGCACACTAACAGACTGAAACAATTAATAAATATCCTGTGGTTTAACATATTAACTTCGCTCTCCACTTAACTTTTTAGTTAAGGAGAGCGAAATAATATCAAAGTAGCAGTAAAACCTATAACGTAAATTCAAATTGTTAAATTAACTCCCTCCAGTACACAATACTTCACACGTTAGTTATGAGCGATTTCTGATAGTGCCTGGTTTAATCAGGGCTTTATTATCTGCGACGTTTATTTTTATTTAAGAGAGATCGCGATGATATCATTAAAAGCTCCGCACAATAATTTGATGCCATATACGCAACAAAGCATACTTAATACTGTTAAAAACAATCAGTTATCAGAGGATATCAAAAGCTCCCTGGTCTCCTGTGTCGATATATTCAAGGTTTTGATTAAACAATATTATGATTATCCTTATGATTGTCGTGATGATTTAGTCGATGACGACAAACTCATTCATCTCATGGCTGCCGTACGAGACTGTGAGTGGTCAGACGATAACGCACTCACCATAAATGTGCAGTTTAATGATTTCCCTGGGTTTTATGACTGGATGGATTACCCTGATCACCCGGTTAAGTTTGTTTTTCGCATACTTGAAAATCAAAAAGGGACAGTTTGGGTATATGACCAGGATGATGCGTTTCTTGATATTAAAGCAAATGTGCAGGCTGGACGCTTTACCGGGCTTAAGAAATTAGAGCAGTTTATCGATTCAGTGCGAACAGATTGCAAATGTATTCTTCTTGAACACCATATGCCTTTGCTGAGACTTTTCCCTAAAGGGAAAGAGTGTATGCATGTGGAAAAATGGCTTCGCGAAATGTCGTCTATCCCGGAGACCGACGCGCCCATTAAGCAGGCGCTTGCGCATGGATTATTATTACACTTAAAAAATATCTACCCTGTTTTTCCTGAATCACTGGTGAGGTTATTGCTCTCTGTTCTGGACGTAAAAACATACAGAGATGATGCGCGATTAAATGAATGGATATCTAATAGAGTGCAGGAGTTAGGTGACAGATATTATCCTGTAAATAAGCACGTTAAAATCCGCTACACTCTTTAGTTCAGAAAGGGTTCCACCTGCGAGTTGTTATTCCACCAGAGAGTGAATCGCAAAGCAGGTGATCATTTCATCTGTATATCCGTATGCCAAATGGCATTCCACCGCCTTTTTCGCCGATATTTTGTTGTGATCGGCGACGCTTCGCTTAAAAAAGCATCAGCAGTGGTTTCGCAGCTATACGGTGTATAAAAAAATGATCTCATGCAGATGTTTTGTGAATGTGTGGGTTGACATTCATATGAAAAAAATCATAATTCCATCATGTTTGTGTGGGGGCTTTTCTGTATCTTACGCATCGCACTCAAGCCTGACAGAAAATATGCTGTAAGGCTCATATCAAAAACCGCCATTAGCTCATCAGGAAGAGCAGACGACAACCAGGATTGTTGTATGGTACGGGGTTCGAGGCCTCGATGGCGGTCCAACTTTTCATAACTCTTCTGAATCAGATCCCCTTATTATCATCCCTGCAAAGTGAAACATTGCCATTGTTTGGCTATTCAGGACGGGTCAGAGCAATGAAAAAAGCCCACACAGGGGAGAGTGGGCTGAAATGGGAAGCTAAAGACTCAAGTAAACTTATCGGAAATAAGGACCACGCATTACGGGGGCTATCATCGCCGATGGTCGGGATCCGGCAAATCAGGTTGATTACGTAGAGAGTAAATTATCTGCTCACCGCTGCGTCACCCCTTCGTAAATCAGGCGTAGCGCGAATACACCAATAATTGCACCAATAATCCGACTGGCAACGCGTTGCATACGCCCATAAGCACGACGCACTGCGGGCAAAGAAAACGCCTGACTAAGAAAGACTCGCCAGATAATTGATGCGAGCACAATCCCCGCCCAGGCCATTAAACGTGCCCATGTTGGTGTTTCGGCATTTAATGTTACTGAGAAAATACTGATAAAAAATAACACGGTTTGCGGGTTAGAGAGATCGGTAATTAATCCGCGGCGAAAAAAGACATACCAGGGGGCGTTAATCGGTTGTTGTAGTGTGCTCATTTGCGGTGTTGACTGGCGGCGCATGCTGCACCACGCAAACCATAAGAGATAAGCGCCGCCGACGATTCTGATAAGCGAAAAAATCTCCTCACACTGCGTAATTAGCGTTGCAAGACCAAACAAACCCAACCCGGAATAAAATGCATCGCCCAGCGCCACGCCCAGCCCGGTCAGCACCCCTGCGCGTCGACCGGAAGCCAGGCTGGTTTGTACTACCACAAAGAGATTGGCTCCCGGATTAAAAAAAGTAATCACGAACAGTCCTACGGTCAGGTAAACGGCGTGCAAAGGATCCATAGTGATTTCATCCATAAATAAGTGAAGTAACTTCATCATATTTCTACCAAAAATAATCGGGTGCGAGAGAGATCACAAAGTGTCTTATTTCCGGTTACTGGCGTTTATGCCCTGACTGAACTAATTATTAATCAACCCAATAATGTGGGTGGGTGATAGTGTGATAACAACTCTGGAGCCGTAATATGAAAATAATCTCTAAAATGTTAGTCGGTGCGTTAGCGTTTGCCGTTACCAATGTCTATGCCGCAGAATTAATGACCAAAGCGGAATTTGAAAAGGTTGCATCGCAATATGAAAAAATAGGTGATATTTCAACCAGTAATGAAATGTCGACCGCAGATGCGAAAGAAGATTTGATCAAAAAAGCCGATGAAAAAGGGGCTGATGTGTTGGTACTGACCTCCGGTCAAACTGACAATAAGATCCACGGCACGGCAAATATTTATAAGAAGAAGTAATTCTGAATCCTATGTAAACATCCCCGATGCGTAAGTTTATCGGTGATCATCATCTATTGAAATTTATGCCGGATAAAGCGTTCGCGCTGCATTCGGCAGTTCAGCTTTTCAGCCGCCGCCAGAACGTCGTCCGGCTGATACCTAAATAATTCGCCGCTGCTGTTTTATCGCCATTAAATTTCTCCAGTGCCTGTTGTGGTGTCAGTAAGCGTGGAGCGGGAGTTTTCGCCGACTCGCGCGCCAGTTCCGGCAGTAGCAGCTGCAAAAATTGCGGCGTTAAATCCGGCGTCGGTTCCACACTTAAAAACAGCGCCAGTCGCTCCATCATATTGCGCAGTTCACGAATATTGCCCGGCCAGTCGTAGTGCACCAGCACGGTTTCGCTTGCCTGTAACCCCTGGCGTAATGCGGCAGAAAACGGGGCGGAGAGCGCCGCCAGAGACACTTTCAAAAAGCTTTCCGCCAGCGGCAGAATATCCGTCACCCGCTCGCGCAGTGGTGGCAATTGCAGACGCAAAATACTCAGCCGATAAAACAGATCACGGCGAAACTCCCCTTGCCGCATATCTTCTTCCAGATTGCAGTGAGTGGCGCTAATGACTCGCACATCCACCGGAACAGGCTGATGCCCGCCGACGCGGGTGACCTCTTTTTCTTCCAGCACCCGTAACAGGCGAGTCTGCAACGGTAGCGGCATTTCGCCAATCTCATCCAGAAACAGCGTACCGCCGTGGGCAATTTCGAACAGCCCGGCGCGACCTCCACGTCGCGAGCCGGTAAACGCTCCTTCCTCATAGCCAAACAGCTCCGCTTCCAGCAGAGATTCAGCAATCGCCCCGCAGTTGACGGCAACAAACGGATGCGACTTTTTGCCCTGTCGCGCATCGTGGCGGGCAAAATATTCCCGATGAATCGCCTGGGCCGCCAGCTCTTTGCCCGTCCCCGTTTCCCCCTCAATCAACACCGCCGCACTGGAGCGGGCATACAGCAAAATAGTCTGCCGTACCTGTTCCATCTGTGGTGATTGACCGAGCATATCGCCCAGCACGTAACGAGTACGCAGGGCGTTGCGGGTGGCATCGTGAGTGTTATGGCGTAACGACATGCGCGTCATATCCAGCGCATCGCTGAATGCCTGGCGTACGGTGGCGGCGGAATAGATAAAAATTCCGGTCATTCCGGCTTCTTCTGCCAGATCGGTAATCAGCCCCGCGCCGACCACCGCTTCGGTGCCGTTAGCTTTCAGCTCGTTAATCTGCCCGCGGGCGTCTTCTTCGGTAATGTAGCTACGTTGGTCGAGGCGCAAATTAAAGGTTTTTTGAAACGCCACCAGTGCCGGAATAGTTTCCTGATAAGTGACAACGCCGATAGAAGAGGTGAGTTTTCCGGCTTTTGCCAGTGCCTGTAACACATCGTAGCCGCTCGGTTTAATCAAAATAACTGGCACTGACAGGCGGCTTTTCAGGTACGCGCCGTTAGAGCCAGCGGCGATGATGGCGTCGCAGCGTTCGTTTGCCAGTTTCTTGCGGATGTAGGTCACTGCTTTTTCAAAGCCAAGCTGAATAGGGGTAATGTTCGCCAGGTGATCAAACTCGAGGCTGATATCGCGAAACAGCTCGAATAAGCGCGTCACCGATACCGTCCAGATAACCGGTTTGTCGTCATTCAGCCGTGGTGGATGTGCCATAGCGCACCGCAAAGTTAAGAAACCGAATATTGGGTTTAGCCTTGTTTCATAATTGTTGCAATGAAACGCGGTGAAACATTGCCTGAAACGTTAACTGAAACGCATATTTGCGGATTACTTCATGACTTTATTTATAACAAATTGAAATTAAACATTTAATTTTATTCAGTCAATTGTGGCACACCCCTTGCTTTGTCTTTATCAACGCAAATAACAAGTTGATAACAAAGGATGGACTATGTCTCTACACTCTCCAGGTAAAGCGTTTCGCGCTGCACTGTCTAAAGAAAATCCATTGCAGATTGTTGGCACCATTAACGCCAACCATGCGCTGTTGGCGCAGCGTGCCGGATATCAGGCAATTTATCTCTCCGGCGGTGGCGTGGCGGCAGGGTCGCTGGGGCTGCCCGATCTCGGTATTTCTACTCTTGATGACGTGCTGACAGATATTCGCCGTATCACCGACGTTTGTTCGCTGCCGCTGCTGGTTGATGCGGATATCGGTTTTGGCTCTTCGGCTTTTAACGTTGCGCGCACCGTGAAATCGATGATTAAAGCCGGTGCGGCGGGATTGCATATTGAAGATCAGGTTGGTGCAAAACGCTGCGGTCATCGTCCGAACAAAGCGATCGTCTCGAAAGAGGAGATGGTGGATCGGATCCGCGCGGCGGTGGATGCGAAAACCGATCCTGATTTTGTGATCATGGCGCGCACCGATGCGCTGGCGGTAGAGGGGCTGGATGCGGCGATTGAGCGTGCGCAGGCCTATGTTGAAGCGGGTGCCGAGATGTTGTTCCCGGAGGCGATTACCGAACTCGCCATGTACCGCCAGTTTGCTGATGCGGTGCAGGTGCCAATCCTCGCCAACATTACCGAATTTGGCGCAACACCGCTGTTTACCACCGACGAATTACGCAGCGCCCATGTCGCAATGGCGCTGTACCCACTTTCAGCGTTTCGCGCCATGAACCGCGCCGCCGAACATGTCTACAACGTCCTGCGTCAGGAAGGCACGCAGAAGAGCGTCATCGACACCATGCAGACCCGCAACGAACTGTACGAAAGCATCAACTACTACCAGTACGAAGAGAAACTCGACGACCTGTTTGCCCGTAGCCAGGTGAAATAAAACACAACGAAAAATATCTCGACCCTACAAATGACGAGGACAATATGAGCGACACAACGATCCTGCAAAACAGTACCCATGTCATTAAACCGAAAAAATCGGTAGCACTTTCTGGCGTTCCGGCGGGCAATACGGCGCTCTGCACCGTGGGTAAAAGTGGCAATGACTTGCATTACCGTGGTTACGATATTCTTGATCTGGCGGAACATTGCGAATTTGAAGAAGTAGCGCATCTGCTGATCCACGGCAAACTGCCGACCCGTGACGAACTCGCCGCCTACAAAACGAAACTGAAAGCCCTGCGCGGTTTACCGGCTAACGTGCGTACCGTGCTGGAAGCCTTACCGGCGGCGTCACACCCGATGGATGTTATGCGCACCGGCGTTTCCGCGCTCGGCTGCACGCTGCCGGAAAAAGAGGGGCATACCGTCTCTGGCGCGCGGGATATTGCCGACAAACTGCTGGCGTCACTTAGCTCGATTCTTCTCTACTGGTATCACTACAGCCACAACGGCGAACGCATTCAGCCGGAAACCGATGACGACTCCATCGGCGGTCACTTCCTGCATCTGCTGCATGGCGAAAAGCCGTCGCAAAGCTGGGAAAAGGCGATGCATATTTCGCTGGTGCTGTACGCCGAACACGAGTTTAACGCCTCCACCTTTACCAGCCGGGTGATTGCGGGCACCGGCTCTGATATGTATTCCGCGATTATTGGCGCGATTGGTGCACTGCGCGGGCCGAAGCACGGCGGGGCGAATGAAGTGTCGCTGGAGATCCAGCAACGCTACGAAACGCCGGACGAAGCCGAAGCCGATATCCGCAAGCGGGTGGAAAACAAAGAAGTGGTCATTGGTTTTGGTCATCCGGTTTATACCATCGCCGACCCGCGTCATCAGGTGATCAAACGTGTGGCGAAGCAGCTCTCGCAGGAAGGCGGCTCGCTGAAGATGTACAACATCGCCGATCGCCTGGAAACGGTGATGTGGGAGAGCAAAAAGATGTTCCCCAATCTCGACTGGTTCTCCGCTGTTTCCTACAACATGATGGGCGTTCCCACCGAGATGTTCACACCACTGTTTGTTATCGCCCGCGTCACCGGCTGGGCGGCGCACATTATCGAACAACGTCAGGACAACAAAATTATCCGTCCTTCCGCCAATTATGTTGGACCGGAAGACCGCCAGTTTGTCGCGCTGGATAAGCGCCAGTAAATCTCTACGAATAACAATAAGGAAACGTACCCAATGTCAGCTCAAATCAACAACATCCGCCCGGAATTTGATCGTGAAATCGTTGATATCGTCGATTACGTGATGAACTACGAAATCAGCTCCAGAGTAGCCTACGACACCGCACATTACTGCCTGCTCGACACGCTCGGCTGCGGTCTTGAAGCTCTCGAATACCCAGCCTGTAAAAAACTGCTGGGGCCAATTGTCCCCGGCACCGTCGTACCTAACGGCGTGCGCGTCCCCGGAACTCAGTTCCAGCTCGACCCCGTCCAGGCGGCATTTAACATCGGCGCGATGATCCGTTGGCTCGATTTCAACGATACCTGGCTGGCGGCGGAGTGGGGCCATCCTTCCGACAACCTCGGCGGCATTCTGGCAACGGCGGACTGGCTTTCGCGCAACGCGGTCGCCAGCGGCAAAGCGCCGTTGACCATGAAACAGGTGCTGACCGCAATGATCAAAGCCCATGAAATTCAGGGCTGCATCGCGCTGGAGAATTCCTTTAACCGCGTCGGCCTCGACCACGTTCTGTTAGTGAAAGTGGCTTCCACCGCCGTGGTCGCCGAAATGCTCGGCCTGACCCGCGAGGAAATTCTCAACGCCGTTTCGCTGGCGTGGGTGGACGGTCAGTCGCTGCGCACCTATCGCCATGCGCCGAACACCGGCACGCGTAAATCCTGGGCGGCGGGCGATGCCACTTCCCGCGCGGTACGTCTGGCACTGATGGCGAAAACGGGCGAAATGGGTTACCCGTCAGCCCTGACTGCGCCTGTGTGGGGCTTCTACGACGTCTCCTTCAAAGGTGAATCGTTCCGCTTCCAGCGCCCGTACGGTTCTTACGTCATGGAGAATGTGCTGTTCAAAATCTCCTTCCCGGCGGAGTTCCACTCCCAGACGGCAGTTGAAGCGGCGATGACGCTCTATGAACAGATGCAGGCAGCAGGCAAAACGGCGGCAGATATCGAAAAAGTGACCATTCGCACCCACGAAGCCTGTATTCGCATCATCGACAAAAAAGGGCCGCTCAATAACCCGGCTGACCGCGACCACTGCATTCAGTATATGGTGGCGATCCCACTGCTGTTCGGGCGCTTAACGGCAGCAGATTACGAAGACAACGTCGCGCAAGATAAACGCATCGACGCCCTGCGCGAGAAGATCAATTGCTTTGAAGATCCGGCATTTACCGCTGACTACCACGACCCGGAAAAACGTGCCATCGCCAATGCCATAACCCTTGAGTTCACCGACGGTACGCGATTTGAAGAAGTGGTGGTGGAGTACCCAATTGGTCATGCTCGCCGCCGTCAGGATGGCATTCCGAAGCTGGTGGATAAATTCAAAATCAATCTCGCGCGCCAGTTCCCGACTCGCCAACAGCAGCGCATTCTGGAGGTTTCTCTCGACAGAGCTCGCCTGGAACAGATGCCGGTCAATGAGTATCTCGACCTGTACGTCATTTAAGCAAACAGCGGTAAGGCGTAAGTTCAACAGGAGAGCATTATGTCTTTTAGCGAATTTTATCAGCGTTCGATTAACGAACCGGAGAAGTTCTGGGCCGAGCAGGCCCGGCGTATTGACTGGCAGACGCCCTTTACGCAAACGCTCGATCACAGCAATCCGCCGTTTGCCCGTTGGTTTTGTGAAGGCCGAACCAACTTGTGTCACAACGCTATCGACCGCTGGCTGGAGAAACAGCCAGAGGCGCTGGCGCTGATTGCCGTCTCTTCGGAAACAGAAGAAGAGCGCACCTTTACCTTTCGTCAGCTGCATGACGAAGTGAACGCAGTGGCGTCAATGCTGCGCTCACTGGGCGTGCAGCGTGGCGATCGGGTGCTGGTGTATATGCCGATGATTGCCGAAGCGCATATTACTCTGCTGGCCTGCGCGCGCATTGGCGCTATTCACTCGGTGGTGTTTGGTGGATTTGCCTCGCACAGCGTGGCGGCGCGAATTGATGATGCTAAACCGGTGCTGATTGTCTCGGCTGATGCCGGAGCGCGCGGTGGCAAAATCATTCCCTATAAAAAATTACTCGACGATGCGATAAGTCAGGCGCAGCATCAGCCGCGCCACGTTTTACTGGTGGATCGCGGGCTGGCGAAAATGCCGCGCGTTAGCGGGCGGGATGTCGATTTCGCGTCGTTTCGCCATCAACACATCGGTGCGCGGGTGCCAGTGGCGTGGCTGGAATCCAACGAAACCTCCTGCATTCTTTACACCTCCGGCACGACCGGCAAACCTAAAGGCGTGCAGCGTGACGTCGGCGGATATGCGGTGGCGCTGGCGACCTCGATGGACACCATTTTTGGCGGCAAAGCGGGCGGCGTGTTCTTTTGTGCTTCGGATATCGGCTGGGTAGTAGGGCATTCGTATATCGTTTATGCGCCGCTGCTGGCGGGGATGGCGACTATCGTTTACGAAGGATTGCCGACCTGGCCGGACTGCGGCGTGTGGTGGAAAATCGTCGAGAAATATCAGGTTAGCCGGATGTTCTCAGCGCCGACCGCCATTCGCGTGCTGAAAAAATTCCCTACCGCTGAAATTCGCAAACACGATCTCTCGTCGCTGGAAGTGCTCTATCTGGCTGGAGAACCGCTGGACGAGCCGACCGCCAGTTGGGTGAGCAATACGCTGGATGTGCCGGTCATCGACAACTACTGGCAGACCGAATCCGGCTGGCCGATTATGGCGATTGCTCGCGGTCTGGACGACAGGCCGACGCGTCTGGGAAGCCCCGGCGTGCCGATGTATGGCTATAACGTGCAGTTGCTTAATGAAGTCACCGGCGAACCGTGTGGCGTCAACGAGAAAGGGATGCTGGTGGTGGAAGGGCCGCTGCCGCCGGGGTGTATTCAGACCATCTGGGGCGACGACGACCGCTTTGTGAAGACGTACTGGTCGCTGTTTTCCCGCCCGGTGTACGCCACCTTTGACTGGGGCATCCGTGACGCTGACGGTTATCACTTTATTCTCGGGCGCACTGACGATGTAATTAACGTTGCCGGGCATCGGCTGGGGACGCGCGAGATTGAAGAGAGTATCTCCAGTCATCCGGGCGTTGCCGAAGTGGCGGTGGTTGGGGTGAAAGATGCGCTGAAAGGGCAGGTGGCAGTGGCGTTTGTCATTCCGAAAGAGAGCGATAGTCTGGAAGATCGTGAGGTGGCGCACTCGCAAGAGAAGGCGATTATGGCGCTGGTGGACAGCCAGATTGGCAACTTTGGCCGCCCGGCGCACGTCTGGTTTGTCTCGCAATTGCCGAAAACGCGATCCGGAAAAATGCTGCGCCGCACGATCCAGGCGATTTGCGAAGGACGCGATCCTGGGGATCTGACGACCATTGATGATCCTGCGTCGTTGGATCAGATCCGCCAGGCGATGGAAGAGTAGGTTATTGTCGGATGCGTCGCCTGGCGCATCCGACACCATGCGCCGATGCCTGATGCGACGCTTACCGCGTCTTATTATGCCTACCCACTGTTTTTACACCGATAATTTTTCCCCCACCTTTTTGCACTCATTCATATAAAAAATATATTCCCCCACGAAAACGATTGCTTTTTATCTTCAGATGAATAGAATGCGGCGGATTTTTTGGGTTTCAAACAGCAAAAAGGGGGAATTTCGTGTCGCAAGATAACAACTTTAGCCAGGGGCCAGTCCCGCAGTCGGCGCGGAAAGGGGTATTGGCATTGACGTTCGTCATGCTGGGATTAACCTTCTTTTCCGCCAGTATGTGGACCGGCGGCACTCTCGGAACCGGTCTTAGCTATCATGATTTCTTCCTCGCAGTCCTCATCGGTAATCTTCTCCTCGGTATTTACACTTCATTTCTTGGTTACATTGGCGCAAAAACCGGCCTGACCACTCATCTTCTTGCTCGCTTCTCTTTTGGTGTTAAAGGCTCATGGCTGCCTTCACTGCTACTGGGCGGAACTCAGGTTGGCTGGTTTGGCGTTGGCGTGGCGATGTTTGCTATTCCGGTGGGCAAGGCAACTGGGCTGGATATTAATTTGCTGATTGCCGTTTCCGGTTTACTGATGACCGTAACCGTCTTCTTTGGCATTTCGGCGCTGACGGTTCTTTCGGTGATTGCAGTTCCGGCTATCGCCTGTCTTGGCGGTTATTCCGTGTGGTTGGCCGTTAACGGCATGGGCGGCCTGGACGCATTAAAAGCGGTCGTTCCCGCACAACCGTTAGATTTCAATGTCGCGCTGGCGCTGGTTGTGGGGTCATTTATCAGTGCGGGCACGCTCACCGCTGACTTTGTCCGGTTTGGTCGTAATGCCAAACTGGCGGTGCTGGTGGCGATGGTGGCCTTTTTCCTCGGCAACTCGTTGATGTTTATTTTCGGTGCAGCGGGCGCGGCGGCACTGGGGATGGCGGATATCTCTGATGTGATGATTGCTCAGGGTCTGCTGCTGCCTGCGATTGTGGTGCTGGGGCTGAATATCTGGACCACCAACGATAACGCGCTCTATGCGTCGGGCTTAGGTTTCGCCAACATTACCGGGATGTCGAGCAAAACCCTTTCGGTAATCAACGGTATTATCGGTACGGTCTGCGCATTATGGCTGTATAACAATTTTGTCGGCTGGCTGACCTTCCTTTCGGCAGCTATTCCTCCGGTAGGGGGCGTGATCATCGCTGACTATCTGATGAACCGTCGCCGCTATGAGCACTTTGCGACCACGCGTATGATGAGTGTCAATTGGGTGGCGATTCTGGCGGTCGCCTTGGGGATTGCCGCAGGCCACTGGTTACCGGGAATTGTTCCGGTCAACGCGGTATTAGGTGGCGCGCTGAGCTATCTGATCCTTAACCCGATTTTGAATCGTAAAACGACAGCAGCAATGACGCATGTGGAGGCTAACAGTGTCGAATAACGCTTTACAAACAATTATTAACGCCCGGTTACCTGGCAAAGAGGGGCTGTGGCAGATTTATCTGCAGGACGGAAAAATCAGCGCCATTGATGCGCAATCCGGCGTGATGCCCATAACTGAAAACAGCCTGGATGCCGAACAAGGTTTAGTTATACCGCCGTTTGTGGAGCCGCATATTCACCTGGACACCACGCAAACCGCAGGACAACCGAACTGGAATCAGTCCGGCACGCTGTTTGAAGGCATTGAACGCTGGGCCGAGCGCAAAGCGTTATTAACCCATGACGATGTGAAACAACGCGCCTGGCAAACGCTGAAATGGCAGATTGCCAACGGCATTCAGCATGTGCGTACCCATGTCGATGTCTCCGACGCAACGCTGACTGCGTTGAAAGCGATGCTGGAAGTGAAACAGGAAGTTGCGCCGTGGATTGATCTGCAAATCGTCGCCTTCCCGCAGGAAGGGATTTTGTCGTATCCCAACGGTGAAGCGTTGCTGGAAGAGGCGTTACGCTTAGGGGCAGACGTAGTGGGGGCGATTCCGCATTTTGAATTTACCCGTGAATATGGCGTGGAGTCGCTGCATAAAACCTTCGCCCTGGCGCAAAAATACGACCGTCTCATCGATGTTCACTGTGATGAGATTGATGACGAACAGTCGCGCTTTGTTGAAACCGTTGCCGCCCTGGCGCACCGTGAAGGCATGGGCGCGCGAGTCACCGCCAGCCACACTACGGCAATGCACTCCTATAACGGGGCGTATACCTCGCGCCTGTTCCGCTTGCTGAAAATGTCCGGTATTAACTTTGTCGCCAACCCGCTGGTCAATATCCATCTGCAAGGACGTTTCGATACCTATCCAAAACGTCGCGGCATCACGCGCGTTAAAGAGATGCTGGAGTCCGGCATTAACGTCTGCTTTGGTCACGATGATGTCTTCGATCCGTGGTATCCGCTGGGAACGGCGAATATGCTGCAAGTGCTGCATATGGGGCTGCATGTTTGCCAGCTGATGGGCTACGGGCAGATTAACGATGGCCTGAATTTAATCACCCACCACAGTGCCAGGACGTTGAATTTGCAGGATTACGGCATTGCCGCCGGAAACAGCGCCAACCTGATTATCCTGCCGGCTGAAAATGGGTTTGACGCGCTGCGCCGTCAGGTTCCGGTGCGCTATTCGGTACGTGGCGGTAAGGTGATTGCCAGCACGCAACCGGCACAAACCACCGTGTATCTGGAGCAGCCGGAAGCCATCGATTACAAACGGTAATTTCCTCTGCGTTGAAGAGCCACTGACCTGTGTCAGTGGCTACCGTGATTCATGCCCGCCAACATCCGCACATTCTTCCAACGCCATGTGTAAAAATGCCTTCGCGGCGGCTGTCTGCCAGCTATTTTTCCGCCGCAACAAAACCGCCGTTCTCTCCAGTAACGGTGGGGCAAGGGATATAGCTTTAAGCCCGTCATGTTGTGTGGCAATCGCTGCTGGCAACAATGTGGAAAGGGAAGTGCGGCGAATCAGCTCCAGAACCGCGCTAATTGAGTTCGCCTCAATGACCACCTGTGGATGTAGCCCCGCTTTCTCGCAGTAGTGGTCAATTTGCTCTCTGGTGGCAAATTCCGCGCTGAGCAGGACCAGTTTTTCATCATGCAAGCGACTCAACGCCACCTGTTCACAGGCAGCCAGCGGATGATGTTGCGCCACGACTAACGCTAAACTTTCTGTCAGTAAAGGAATTGCCTCCAGCTCCGGCGAATGCACAGGCGCGAAGGCAATCCCAACGTCCAACTCGTCGCGACAAAGCAGATCTTCGATTTTCTCCTGCGACATTTCCTGTAGCTGGAGCGTGATGCCGGGGTAGCGCGCATAGAAATCCGCCATTAAAGGGCCGATAAAGTAGCTTGTAAAGGTGGGAGTGACGGCGATACGCAGCGATCCTCGCGTCAGATCGGCAACATCATGAATCGCCCGTTTACCCGCCCCCAGTTCCTGTAACGCCCGGCTGGCGTACTGTCGCCAGACTTCTCCTGCATCAGTGAGACGAATCGTTCGCCCGCTACGGTCAAACAGCGGCACGCCTAAACTCTCCTCTAACTGGCGAATCTGCTGGGAAAGCGCAGACTGGGAGACGTGCAACGCACTGGCGGCACGGGTAAAGCTGCCATGTTCAGCCACGGCAAGAAAGTAATTGATATGTCGAGAGAGCATTCGCCAACCTATAAGTAAATCCAATAGAACTCATCATAAATGAGACTTTTACCTTATGACAATCGGCGAGTAGTCTGCCTCTCATTCCAGAGACAGACAGAGGTTAACGGTGAAAGAGATTATTGATGGATTCCTTAAATTCCAGCGCGAGGCATTTCCGAAGCGGGAAGCCTTGTTTAAACAGCTGGCGACACAGCAAAGCCCGCGCACACTTTTTATCTCCTGCTCCGACAGCCGTCTGGTCCCTGAGCTGGTGACGCAACGTGAGCCTGGCGATCTGTTCGTTATTCGCAACGCGGGCAATATCGTCCCTTCCTACGGGCCGGAACCCGGTGGCGTTTCTGCTTCGGTGGAGTATGCCGTCGCTGCGCTTCGGGTATCTGACATTGTGATTTGCGGTCATTCCAACTGCGGCGCGATGACCTCCATTGCCAGCTGTCAGTGCATGGACCATATGCCTGCCGTTTCCCACTGGCTGCGTTATGCCGATTCAGCCCGCGTCGTTAATGAGGCGCGCCCGCATCCCGATTTACCGTCAAAAGCTGCGGCGATGGTACGTGAAAACGTCATTGCTCAGTTGGCTAATTTGCAAACTCATCCATCGGTGCGCCTGGCGCTAGAAGAGGGGCGGATCGCCCTGCACGGCTGGGTCTACGACATTGCAAGCGGCAGCATCGCAGCTTTTGACGGCGCAACCCGCCAGTTTGTGCCACTGGCCGCTAATCCTCGCGTTTGTGCCATACCGCTACGCCAACCGACCGCAGCGTAACCTTATTTTTAAACCATCAGGAGATCCACCATGATTCAGTCGCAAATTAACCGCAATATTCGTCTTGATCTTGCCGATGCCATTTTGCTCAGCAAAGCTAAAAAAGATCTCTCATTTGCCGAGATTGCCGACGGCACCGGTCTGGCAGAAGCCTTTGTAACCGCGGCTTTGCTGGGGCAGCAGGCGCTTCCTGCCGACGCCGCCCGCCTGGTCGGGGCGAAGCTGGATCTCGACGAAGACGCCATTCTACTGTTGCAGATGATTCCACTGCGTGGCTGCATTGATGACCGTATTCCAACCGACCCAACGATGTATCGTTTCTATGAAATGTTGCAGGTGTACGGCACAACCCTGAAAGCGTTGGTTCATGAGAAGTTTGGCGATGGCATTATCAGCGCGATTAACTTCAAACTCGACGTTAAGAAAGTGGCGGACCCGGAGGGTGGCGAACGTGCGGTCATCACCTTAGATGGTAAATATCTGCCGACCAAACCGTTCTGACAGCCATGCGCAACCATCAAAAGACGTTCACGATGCTGCTGGTTCTGGTGCTGATTGGTCTTAATATGCGACCACTGCTCACCTACGTCGGGCCACTGCTACCGCAATTGCGCCAGGCAAGCGGAATGAGCTTTAGCGTGGCTGCCCTGTTGACCGCTCTGCCGGTGGTTACCATGGGCGGGCTGGCGCTGGCCGGAAGCTGGCTTCATCAGCATGTCAGCGAACGTCGCAGCGTCGCCATCAGTTTGTTACTGATTGCCGTCGGTGCATTGATGCGTGAGCTTTACCCCCAAAGTGCGCTGCTGCTTAGCAGCGCACTGCTTGGTGGAGTGGGGATCGGCATCATTCAGGCAGTGATGCCTTCGGTAATTAAGCGGCGGTTTCAGCACCGTACGCCACTGGTGATGGGGCTGTGGTCCGCGGCTCTGATGGGCGGCGGTGGATTTGGTGCCGCCATTACGCCCTGGTTAGTTCAACATAGCGAAACCTGGTATCAAACACTCGCCTGGTGGGCGCTGCCTGCCGTTGTTGCGCTCTTTGCCTGGTGGTGGCAAAACGCCCGCGAGGTCGCCTCTTCTCACAAGACAACAACCACTCCGGTTCGCGTGGTATTTACTCCCCGCGCGTGGACGCTGGGTGTTTACTTCGGTCTGATTAACGGTGGTTACGCCAGCCTGATTGCCTGGTTACCCGCTTTCTATATTGAGATTGGTGCCAGCGCGCAGTACAGCGGTTCCTTGCTGGCATTGATGACACTTGGGCAAGCCGCTGGAGCTTTGCTGATGCCTGCTATGGCTCGCCATCAGGATCGGCGCAAACTTTTAATGCTGGCACTGGCGTTACAACTGGTGGGTTTCTGCGGCTTTATCTGGCTGCCGCTGCAATTGCCGGTATTGTGGGCAATGGTGTGTGGGTTAGGTCTGGGCGGCGCATTTCCGCTCTGTTTGCTGCTGGCGCTCGATCACTCTGCGCAACCGGCTATTGCTGGCAAACTGGTGGCGTTTATGCAGGGGATCGGTTTTATCATCGCCGGGCTTGCCCCGTGGTTTTCTGGTGTGCTGCGTAGTATCAGCGGCAATTACCTGATGGACTGGGCGTTTCATGTGCTGTGCGTCGTTGGGCTGATGATCATAACCCTGCGTTTTGCACCAGCACGTTTTCCGCAGCTGTGGGTCAAAGAGGCATGATGCGACGCTTGTTTCGCCAGATAATGGAAGAGTGAATTATTGTCGGATGTGCCCAATGGCGCATCCGACATTTATTTCAGTGCTTATTTAAACTGAAGGTTCAACTTTATAATCTTTGTAATAATAGTGCTTATCCCGCTCGTTTATTTCGCGAATAACCCGGCAAGGAACGCCAGCAGCCACGACGTTTGGTGGAATGTCTTTTATGACGACACTACCCGCGCCAATAACAGAATTATCCCCGATGGTGACGCCTGGATTAATGACCACATGACTTCCGATCCAGACGTTATTGCCAATCGTTATCGGAAAAGAGTACATCTCACCGTTTTTTCTCAATTCATGGTGTACAGGGTGTCCCGTAACGGAAAGAGTAACATTGGGTGCAATCAATACGTTATCACCGATCGTTACCGTGTAGTCGTCTACAATGGTTAAATTGAAATTTGCATAAAAATTGCGGCCTATATGGATGTTGGAACCGTAAGAGAAATAGACGGGTGGTTCTACCCAGGCATTTTCCCCTACCGTGGCAAACATTTCTTTAATCAGGCTTTCTCTTTTTTCAACTTCTGATGGATGCGAGTGATTAAACTCATACATTAACGTTTTCCCACGAAGTCTTTTTTCCGGTAAGCCTTCGCACATATCGGTAAATAGCTTGCCTGCTTTTATTCTTTCGGTCATTGGCATGTTCATTGCGAGCATTCCGTCCTGATATGTTGGTCGGATAAGGCGCTCGCGCCGCATCCGACATTGATTGCTTAAGCGACTTCATTCACCTGACGACGCAGTAGAGAAAGCGGGCCGGGGCCGCTAAGCGTGAACACGGAAATTAAGGTGAAGCCCAGCGCCACCAGACCCAGCACCAGATAAGCGCCCTGGAAACCGATGCTTTCATACATATTGCCCGCCAGTACAGACATAAAAATCATCGCCAGTTGCTTAAAGAAGCAGAAACAGACCAGATAAATCGTCGCTGAAAAACGCACTTCAAACTGGCTGGTAATATATTTAAAGCAGCCCACCAGCAGGAACGGTACTTCAAACATATGCAGCGTTTTCAGAATAACCACTTCCAGCGCTGAGGTGGCGAACGATGAGCCAATAATACGTACAGACATAATAGTGCCAGCCAGCAGTAGGGCGTTTTTCCCTCCGATGCGATTAATGATCAGTGGCGCAAAGAACATAATCGAGGCGTTAAGTAATTCGCCCATTGTCGTTACGTAGCCAAATACCCGCGTACCCTGTTCACCGGTAGCAAAGAACGAAGTAAAAAAATTAGCAAACTGTTGGTCAAAAACATCGTAGGTGCAGGAAACGCCGATAACATACAGTGACAAAAACCACAGTTTGGGCTGTCTGAACAGTTCCAGCGCCAGCTTAAGGCTAAATGCCGAATGGTTGGCACCTACCGCATTGGCAACCGTGGCGGAAGAGGGTGCATCCGTTTTGGCGAAAAAGAGCAAAACGGCGAGGATGAGTGCACAGCCAGAACCCAGCCAGAAAACAAACTGATTATTGATGGTGAACATGATACCGACAATCGAGGCACACAGCGCCCAGCCAACACAGCCAAACATCCGCGCGCGACCAAATTCGAAATTACTGCGACGGCTGACTTTCTCGATAAATGCCTCTACTGCTGGCGCACCGGCGTTAAAACAAAAGCCAAGATAAATACCACCAACAATCGATCCTACTAAAATGTTGTATTGTAACAGTGGCCCGAAGATAAAAATAAAGAACGGCGCAAACATCACTAACATGCCGGTAATAATCCACAGCAGGTATTTGCGCAGCCCGAGTTTGTCAGAAAGCAGACCAAACAGCGGTTGGAATAATAGCGAGAACAGAGAAATAGCAGCAAAAATAATACCCGTATCACTTTTGCTGATATGGTTGATGTCATGTAGCCATATCGGGAAAAACGGGAAGTAGGCTCCCATGATAAAAAAGTAAAAGAAAAAGAATAAACCGAACATCCAAAAGTTTGTGTTTTTTAAATAGTACATAATGGATTTCCTTACGCGAAATACGGGCAGACATGGCCTGCCCGGTTATTATTATTTTTGACACCAGACCAACTGGTAATGGTAGCGACCGGCGCTCAGCTGGAATTCCGCCGACACTGACGGGCTCCAGGAGTCGTCGCCACCAATCCCCATATGGAAACCGTCGATATTCAGCCATGTGCCTTCTTCCGCGTGCAGCAGATGGCGATGGCTGGTTTCCATCAGTTGTTGTTGGCTGTAGCGGCTGATGTTGAACTGGAAGTCGCCGCGCCACTGGTGTGGGCCATAATTCAATTCGCGCGTCCCGCAGCGCAGACCGTTTTCGCTCGGGAAGACGTACGGGGTATACATGTCTGACAATGGCAGATCCCAGCGGTCAAAACAGGCTGCAGTAAGGCGGTCGGGATAGTTTTCTTGCGGCCCTAGGCCGAGCCAGTTTACCCGCTCTGCGACCTGCGCCAGTTGGCAGGTCAGGCCAATCCGTGCCGGATGCGGTGTATCGCTCGCTACTTCAACATCAACGGTAATCGCCATTTGACCACTACCATCAATCCGGTAGGTTTTCCGGCTGATAAATAAGGTTTTTCCCTGATGCTGCCACGCGTGAGCGGTCGTAATCAGCACCGCGTCGGCAAGTGTATCTGCCGTGCACTGCAACAACGCTGCTTCGGCCTGGTAATGGCCCGCCGCCTTCCAGCGTTCGACCCAGGCGTTAGGGTCAATGCGGGTCGCTTCACTTACGCCAATGTCGTTATCCAGCGGTGCACGGGTGAACTGATCGCGCAGCGGCGTCAGCAGTTGTTTTTCATCGCCAATCCACATCTGTGAAAGAAAGCCTGACTGGCGGTTAAATTGCCAACGCTTATTATCCAGCTCGATGCAAAAATCCGTTTCGCTGGTGGTCAGTTGCGGGATGGCGTGGGGCGCGGAGGGGAGTGTCACGCTGAGGTTTGCCGCCAGACGCCACTGCTGCCAGGCGCTGATGTGTCCGGCTTCTGACCATGCGGTCGCGTTCGGTTGCACTACGCGTACTGTGAGCCAGAGTTGTCCGGCGCTCTCCGGCTGCGGTAGTCCAGGCAGTTCAATCAACTGCTTACCTTGCGGGCCAACATCCAGAGGCACTTCACCGCTTGCCAGCGGCTTGCCATCCAGCGCCACCATCCAGTGCAGGAGCTCGTTATCGCTATGACGGAACAGGTATTCGCTGGTCACTTCGATGGTTCGCCCGGATAAACGGAACTGGAAATACTGCTGTTGGTGTTTTGCTTCCGTCAGCGCCGGATGCGGCGTGCGGTCGGCAAAGACCAGACCGTTCATACAGAACTGGCGATCGTTCGGCGTATCGCCAAAATCACCGCCGTAAGCCGACCACGGGTTGCCGTTTTCATCATATTTAATCAGCGACTGATCCACCCAGTCCCAGACGAAGCCGCCCTGTAAACGGGGGTACTGACGAAACGCCTGCCAGTATTTAGCGAAGCCGCCAAGACTGTTACCCATCGCGTGGGCATATTCGCAAAGGATCAGCGGGCGCATTTCTCCAGGCAGCGAAAGCCATTTTTTGATGGACCATTTTGGCACAGCCGGGAAGGGCTGGTCTTCATCCACGCGCGCGTACATCGGGCAAATAATATCGGTTGCGGAGGTGTCGGCTCCGCCGCCTTCATACTGCACCGGGCGGGAAGGATCGACAGATTTGATCCAGCGATACAGCGCGTCGTGATTAGCGCCGTGGCCTGATTCATTCCCCAGCGACCAGATGATTACACTCGGGTGATTACGATCGCGCTGCACCATTCGCGTTACGCGTTCGCTCATCGCCGGTAGCCAGCGCGGATCATCGGTCAGACGATTCATTGGCACCATGCCGTGGGTTTCAATGTTGGCTTCATCCACCACATACAGGCCGTAGCGGTCGCATAGCGTGTACCACAGCGGATGGTTCGGATAATGCGAACAGCGCACGGCGTTAAAGTTGTTCTGCTTCATCAGCAGGATATCCTGCACCATCGTCTGCTCATCCATGACCTGACCATGCAGAGGATGATGCTCGTGACGGTTAACGCCGCGAATCAGCAACGGCTTGCCGTTCAGCAGCAGCAGACCATTTTCAATCCGCACCTCGCGGAAACCGACATCGCAGGCTTCTGCTTCAATCAGCGTGCCGTCGGTGGTGTGCAGTTCAACCACCGCACGATAGAGATTCGGGATTTCGGCGCTCCACAGTTTCGGGTTTTCGACGTTCAGACGTAGTGTGACGCGATCGGCATAACCACCACGCTCATCGATAATTTCACCGCCGAAAGGCGCGGTGCCGCTGGCGACCTGCGTTTCACCCTGCCACAAAGAAACCGTCACCCGCAGCTCATCGCGCAGCTCGCCATACATCTGAACTTCTGCCTCCAGTACCGCGCGGCTGAAATCATCATTAAAGCGAGTGGCAACATGGAAATCGCTGATTTGTGTGGTCGGTTTATGCAGCAACGAGACGTCACGGAAAATGCCGCTCATCCGCCACATATCCTGATCTTCCAGATAGCTACCGTCACTCCAGCGCAGCACCATCACCGCGAGGCGGTTTTCTCCGGCGCGTAAAAATGCGCTCAGGTCAAATTCAGACGGCAAACGGCTGTCCTGGCCGTAACCGACCCAGCGCCCGTTGCACCACAGATGAAACGCCGAGTTAACGCCATCAAAAATAATTCGCGTCTGGCCTTCCTGTAGCCAGCTTTCACCAACATTAAATGTGAGCGAGTAACAACATGTCGGATTCTCCGCGGGAACAAACGGCGGATTGACCGTAATGGGATAGGTCACGTTGGTGTAGATAGGCGCATCGTAACCGTGCATCTGCCAGTTTGAGGGGACGACGACAGTATCGGCCTCAGGAAGATCGCACTCCAGCCAGCTTTCCGGCACCGCTTCTGGTGCCGGAAACCAGGCAAAGCGCCATTCGCCATTCAGGCTGCGCAACTGTTGGGAAGGGCGATCGGTGCGGGCCTCTTCGCTATTACGCCAGCTGGCGAAAGGGGGATGTGCCGCAAGGCGATTAAGTTGGGTAACGCCAGGGTTTTCCCAGTCACGACGTTGTAATACGACGGCCAGTGAATCCGTAATCATAGTCATAGCTGTATCCTGTGTGAAATTGTTATCCGCTCACAATTTCACACAACATACGAGCCGGACGCATAAAGTGTAAAGCCTGGGGTGCCTAATGAGTGAGCTGACTCACATTAATTGCGTTGCGCTCACTGCCCGCTTTCCAGTCGGGAAATTTGTCGCGCCAGCTGCATTAAAGAATCTGCCAACGCCTGGGGTGAAGCGGTTTGCGTATTGGGCGGAAGGGTGGTTTTTCTTTTCACCAGTGAGACGGGCAACAGCTGATTGCCCTTCACCGCCTGGCCCTGAGAGAGTTGCAGCAAGCGGTCCACGCTGGTTTGCCCCAGCAGGCGAAAATCCTGTTTGATGGTGGTTAACGGCGGGATATAACACGAGCTGTCTTCGGTATCGTCGTATCCCACTACCGAGATATCCGCACCAACGCGCAGCCCGGACTCGGTAATGGCGCGCATTGCGCCCAGCGCCATCTGATCGTTGGCAACCAGCATCGCAGTGGGGACGATGCCCTCATTCAGCATTTGCATGGTTTGTTGAAAACCGGACATGGCACTCCAGTCGCCTTCCCGTTCCGCTATCGGCTGAATTTGATTGCGAGTGAGATATTTATGCCAGCCCGCCAGACGCAGACGCGCCGAGACAGAACTTAATGGGCCCGCTAACAGCGCGATTTGCTGGTGACCCAATGCGACCAGATGCTCCACGCCCAGTCGCGTACCGTCTTCATGGGAGAAAATAATACTGTTGATGGGAGTCTGGTCAGAGACATCAAGAAATAACGCCGGAACATTAGCGCAGGCTGCTTCCACAGCAGTGGCATCCTGGTCATCCAGCGGATAGTTAATGATCAGCCCACTGACGCGTTGCGCGAGAAGATTGTGCACCGCCGCTTTACAGGCTTCGACGCCGCTTCGTTCTACCATCGACACCACCACGCTGGCACCCAGTTGATCAGCGCGAGATTTAATCGCCGCGACAATTTGCGACGGCGCGTGCAGGGCCAGACTGGAAGTGGCAACGCCAATCAGCAACGACTGTTTGCCCGCCAGTTGTTGTGCCACGCGGTTGGGAATGTAATTCAGCTCCGCCATCGCCGCTTCCACTTTTTCCCGCGTTTTCGCAGAAACGTGGCTGGCCTGGTTCACCACGCGGGAAACGGTCTGATAAGAGACACCGGCATACTCTGCGACATCGTATAGCGTTACTGGTTTCACATTCACCACCCTGAATTGACTCTCTTCCGGGCGCTATCATGCCATACCACGAAAGGTTTTGCGCCATTCGATGGTGTCAGCGTAAATGCACGCCGCTTCGCCTTCCCGCTACCAGAATAGCCTGCGATTCAACCCCTTCTTCGATCTGTTTTGCCACCCGTTGCAGCGCCGGAAGATGCTTTTCCGCTGCCTGTTCGATGGTCATTGCGCTCGCCATATACACCAGATTCAGACAGCCAATCACCCGTTGTTCACTGCGCAGCGGTACGGCGATAGAGGCGATCTTCTCCTCCTGATCCCAGCCGCGGTAGTTCTGTCCGTACCCCTCTTTGCGCGCGCGCGCCAGAATGGCTTCCAGCTTTAACGGTTCTCGTGCCAGTTGATAGTCATCACCGGGGCGGGAGGCTAACATCTCGATTAATTCCTTGCGTTCTTGTTCCGGGCAAAAGGCCAGCCAGGTCAGGCCCGAGGCGGTTTTCAGAAGCGGTAACCGTCGCCCGACCATTGCCCGGTGAAAAGATAAGCGGCTGAAACGATGGGTGGTTTCGCGTACCACCATTGCATCAACATCCAGGGTGGACACATCTGTCGGCCATACCACTTCGCGCAACAGATCGCCCAGCAGCGGGGCCGCCAGTGCAGAAATCCACTGTTCGTCACGAAATCCTTCGCTTAATTGCCGCACTTTGATGGTCAGACGAAAACTGTCATCGGAGGTACTGCGCCGGACATATCCCTCTTCCAGTAACGTCTCCAGCAGTCGCCGCACAGTGGTGCGATGCAGGCCGCTGAGTTCCGCCAGCAGCCCGACGCTGGCACCGCCATCAAGTTTATTTAACATATTTAATAACATTAGACCGCGGGTTAAGCCGCGCACGGTTTTGTATTCCGTCTGCTCATTGTTCTGCATATTAATTGACATTTATATAGTTAAAACAACGTTGTGCACCTGGTGCACATTCGGGCATGTTTTGATTGTAGCCGAAAACACCCTTCCTATACTGAGCGCACAATAAAAAATCATTTACATGTTTTTAACAAAATAAGTTGCGCTGTACTGTGCGCGCAACGGCATTTTGTCCGAGTCGTGAGGTACTGAAATGGCAATACAACACCCTGACATCCAGCCTGCTGTTAACCATAGCGTTCAGGTGGCGATCGCTGGTGCCGGTCCGGTCGGGCTGATGATGGCGAACTATCTCGGCCAGATGGGCATTGACGTGCTGGTGGTGGAGAAACTCGATAAGTTGATCGACTACCCGCGTGCGATTGGTATTGATGACGAGGCGCTGCGCACCATGCAGTCGGTCGGCCTGGTCGATAATGTTCTGCCGCACACTACGCCGTGGCACGCGATGCGTTTTCTCACCCCAAAAGGTCGCTGTTTTGCTGATATTCAGCCAATGACCGATGAATTTGGCTGGCCGCGCCGTAACGCCTTTATTCAGCCTCAGGTCGATGCGGTGATGCTGGAAGGATTGTCGCGTTTTCCGAATGTGCGCTGCCTGTTTTCCCGCGAGCTGGAGGCCTTCAGCCAGCAAGATGACGAAGTGACCTTGCACCTGAAAACGGAAGAAGGGCAGCGGGAAACGGTCAAAGCCCAGTGGCTGGTGGCCTGTGATGGTGGGGCAAGTTTTGTCCGTCGCACCCTGAATGTGCCGTTTGAAGGTAAAACTGCGCCAAATCAGTGGATTGTGGTAGATATCGCCAACGATCCGTTAAGTACGCCGCATATCTATTTGTGTTGTGATCCGGTGCGCCCGTATGTTTCCGCCGCGCTGCCTCATGCGGTACGTCGCTTTGAATTTATGGTGATGCCGGGAGAAACCGAAGAACAGCTGCGTGAGCCGCAAAATATGCGCAAGCTGTTAAGCAAAGTGCTGCCTAATCCGGACAATGTTGAATTGATTCGCCAGCGTGTCTACACCCACAACGCGCGACTGGCGCAACGTTTTCGTATTGATCGCGTACTGCTGGCGGGCGATGCCGCGCACATCATGCCGGTGTGGCAGGGGCAGGGCTATAACAGTGGTATGCGCGACGCCTTTAACCTCGCATGGAAACTGGCGTTGGTTATCCAGGGGAAAGCCCGCGATGCGCTGCTCGATACCTATCAACAAGAACGTCGCGATCACGCCAAAGCGATGATTGACCTGTCCGTGACGGCGGGCAACGTGCTGGCTCCGCCGAAACGCTGGCAGGGTACGTTACGTGACGGCGTTTCCTGGCTGCTGAATTATCTGCCGCCAGTAAAACGCTACTTCCTCGAAATGCGCTTCAAGCCGATGCCGCAATATTACGGCGGTGCGCTGGTGCGTGAGGGCGAAGCGAAGCACTCTCCGGTCGGCAAGATGTTTATTCAGCCGAAAGTCACGCTGGAAAACGGCGACGTGACGCTACTCGATAACGCGATCGGCGCGAACTTCGCGGTAATTGGCTGGGGATGCAATCCACTGTGGGGGATGAGCGACGAGCAAATCCAGCAGTGGCGCGCGTTGGGCACACGCTTCATTCAGGTGGTGCCGGAAGTGCAAATTCATACCGCACAGGATAACCACGACGGCGTACTACGCGTGGGGGATACGCAAGGTCGCCTGCGTAGCTGGTTCGCGCAACACAATGCTTCGCTGGTGGTGATGCGCCCGGATCGCTTTGTTGCCGCCACCGCCATTCCGCAAACCCTGGGCAAGACCCTGAATAAACTGGCGTCGGTGATGACGCTGACCCGCCCTGATGCCGACGTTTCTGTCGAAAAGGTAGCCTGATATGCACGCTTATCTTCACTGTCTTTCCCACTCGCCGCTGGTGGGATATGTCGACCCGGCGCAAGAGGTACTCGATGAGGTCAATGGCGTGATTGCCAGCGCCCGCGAGCGTATTGCGGCTTTCTCCCCTGAACTGGTGGTGCTGTTTGCGCCAGATCACTACAACGGCTTTTTCTATGACGTGATGCCACCGTTCTGTTTAGGCGTTGGAGCGACGGCAATTGGTGATTTCGGCAGTGCGGCAGGTGAGCTGCCCGTGCCTGTGGAGCTGGCGGAGGCCTGTGCGCATGCCGTCATGAAGAGCGGGATCGATCTTGCCGTTTCTTACTGTATGCAGGTGGACCACGGGTTCGCCCAGCCGCTGGAGTTCCTGCTCGGCGGGCTGGATAAGGTGCCAGTACTGCCGGTGTTCATCAACGGTGTCGCCACGCCGCTGCCCGGTTTCCAGCGTACCCGCATGTTGGGGGAAGCCATTGGACGTTTCACCAGTACTCTCAATAAACGCGTGCTGTTCCTGGGTTCCGGTGGGCTTTCCCATCAGCCGCCGGTGCCCGAACTGGCGAAAGCCGATGCCCATATGCGCGACCGTCTGTTGGGGAGCGGGAAAGATTTACCCGCCAGTGAGCGCGAATTGCGTCAGCAACGGGTGATTAGCGCCGCTGAGAAGTTTGTTGAGGATCAGAGAACGCTGCATCCGCTCAACCCGATTTGGGATAACCAGTTCATGACTTTGCTGGAGCAGGGACGCATACAGGAACTGGATGCCGTCAGTAACGAAGAGCTTTCCGCCATTGCCGGAAAGTCGACACATGAAATCAAAACCTGGGTCGCCGCTTTTGCCGCTATTTCTGCGTTTGGCAACTGGCGTAGCGAAGGGCGTTATTACCGCCCAATCCCGGAGTGGATTGCCGGATTTGGCTCGTTAAGCGCCAGAACAGAGAACTGAATATGCAGGAGAAGATGATGAGTTATCAGCCACAAACCGAAGCCGCCACCAGCCGTTTTCTGAATGTAGAAGAAGCGGGTAAAACGCTGCGCATCCATTTTAATGACTGCGGACAAGGCGACGAAACTGTTGTCCTGCTGCATGGTTCCGGCCCGGGTGCTACTGGCTGGGCGAACTTCAGCCGCAATATCGATCCGCTGGTAGAGGCGGGCTATCGGGTGATCCTGCTGGATTGTCCGGGTTGGGGTAAGAGCGATTCGATCGTTAATAGTGGTTCGCGATCGGATCTTAATGCGCGAATCCTGAAAAGCGTGGTGGATCAACTGGATATCGCCAAAATCCACCTGCTGGGCAACTCGATGGGTGGCCACAGTTCTGTGGCGTTCACTCTTAACTGGCCGGAGCGCGTCGGCAAACTGGTGCTGATGGGCGGCGGTACGGGCGGCATGAGTTTGTTTACGCCGATGCCAACCGAAGGTATTAAGCGACTGAATCAGCTTTATCGTCAGCCGACTATCGAAAACCTGAAGCTGATGATGGATATCTTCGTTTTTGATACCAGCGATTTGACCGACGCCCTGTTTGAAGCGCGCCTGAATAATATGCTGTCGCGCCGCGATCACCTGGAAAACTTCGTTAAGAGCCTGGAAGCCAATCCGAAACAGTTCCCGGATTTTGGCCCACGTCTGGCGGAAATCAAAGCGCAAACCCTGATTGTCTGGGGGCGCAACGACCGCTTTGTGCCGATGGATGCGGGTCTGCGTCTGCTGTCCGGCATTGTCGGTTCTGAACTGCATATCTTCCGCGACTGTGGTCACTGGGCGCAGTGGGAACATGCCGACGCTTTCAATCAACTGGTGCTGAATTTCCTCGCACGCCCTTAAGGAACGGTCATGACGAAGCATACTCTTGAGCAACTGGCGGCGGATTTACGCCGCGCCGCAGAGCAGGGCGAAGCGATTGCGCCGCTGCGCGATCTGATTGGTATCGATAACGCTGAAGCGGCCTACGCCATTCAGCACATCAATGTGCAACATGACGTCGCTCAGGGACGGCGAGTGGTGGGGCGCAAAGTGGGGCTGACGCATCCGAAAGTGCAGCAACAACTGGGCGTTGATCAACCGGATTTCGGGACATTATTTGCCGACATGTGTTATGGCGATAATGAAACCATTCCTTTTTCCCGTGTTCTGCAACCCCGCATTGAAGCGGAGATCGCACTGGTGTTGAACCGCGATCTACCCGCAACCGATATCACCTTCGACGAATTGTATAACGCCATTGAATGGGTACTTCCGGCGCTGGAGGTGGTGGGGAGCCGCATTCGCGACTGGTCGATTCAGTTTGTCGATACCGTGGCAGATAATGCTTCCTGCGGGGTGTATGTCATCGGCGGTCCGGCGCAACGTCCGGCGGGGTTAGACCTGAAAAACTGCGCTATGAAGATGACGCGTAATAACGAAGAGGTTTCCAGCGGGCGCGGCAGCGAATGCCTGGGACATCCGCTTAATGCCGCCGTCTGGCTGGCACGCAAAATGGCCAGTCTGGGTGAACCGCTGCGCGCCGGAGATATCATTCTTACCGGGGCATTAGGTCCGATGGTGGCGGTGAATGCGGGCGATCGTTTTGAAGCCCATATTGAAGGCATAGGTTCAGTTGCTGCGACATTTTCAAGCGCAGCCCCAAAAGGAAGTCTGTCATGAGTAAGCGTAAAGTCGCCATTATCGGTTCTGGCAACATTGGCACCGATCTGATGATTAAAATTTTGCGTCACGGTCAGCATCTGGAGATGGCGGTGATGGTCGGCATTGATCCTCAGTCCGACGGTCTGGCGCGTGCCAGACGTATGGGCGTCGCCACCACCCATGAAGGGGTGATCGGGCTGATGAACATGCCTGAATTTGCTGATATCGACATTGTATTTGATGCGACCAGCGCGGGCGCGCATGTGAAAAACGATGCCGCTTTGCGCGAAGCGAAACCGGATATTCGCTTAATTGACCTGACGCCTGCTGCCATCGGCCCTTACTGCGTGCCGGTGGTTAACCTCGAGGAGAACGTCGATCAACTGAACGTCAACATGGTCACCTGCGGCGGCCAGGCCACCATTCCAATGGTGGCGGCAGTTTCACGCGTGGCGCGTGTTCATTACGCCGAAATTATCGCTTCTATCGCCAGTAAATCTGCCGGACCTGGCACGCGTGCCAATATCGATGAATTTACGGAAACCACCTCGCGCGCCATTGAAGTGGTGGGTGGCGCGGCAAAAGGGAAGGCAATTATTGTACTTAACCCAGCAGAGCCACCGTTGATGATGCGTGACACGGTGTATGTATTGAGCGATGAAGCTTCACAAGATGATATCGAAGCCTCAATCAATGAAATGGCTGAAGCGGTGCAGGCTTACGTACCGGGTTATCGCCTGAAACAGCGCGTGCAGTTTGAAGTCATCCCGCAGGATAAACCGGTTAATTTGCCGGGCGTGGGGCAGTTCTCCGGGCTGAAAACGGCGGTCTGGCTGGAAGTCGAAGGCGCAGCGCATTATCTGCCTGCCTATGCGGGCAACCTCGACATTATGACTTCCAGTGCGCTGGCGACAGCGGAAAAAATGGCTCAGTCACTGGCGCGCAAGGCAGGAGAAGCGGCATGAACGGTAAAAAACTATATATCTCGGACGTCACGTTGCGTGACGGTATGCACGCCATTCGTCATCAGTATTCGCTGGAAAACGTTCGCCAGATTGCCAAAGCACTGGACGATGCCCGCGTGGATTCGATTGAAGTGGCCCACGGCGACGGTTTGCAGGGTTCCAGCTTTAACTATGGTTTCGGCGCACATAGCGACCTTGAATGGATTGAAGCGGCGGCGGATGTGGTGAAGCACGCCAAAATCGCGACGTTGTTGCTGCCTGGAATCGGCACTATTCACGATCTGAAAAATGCCTGGCAGGCTGGCGCGCGGGTGGTTCGTGTGGCTACGCACTGTACCGAAGCTGATGTTTCCGCCCAGCATATTCAGTATGCCCGCGAGCTCGGAATGGACACCGTTGGTTTTCTGATGATGAGCCATATGACCACGCCGGAGAATCTCGCAAAGCAGGCAAAGCTGATGGAAGGCTACGGTGCGACCTGTATTTATGTGGTGGATTCTGGCGGTGCGATGAACATGAGCGATATCCGTGACCGTTTCCGCGCCCTGAAAGCGGTGCTGAAACCGGAAACGCAAACTGGCATGCATGCTCACCATAACCTGAGTCTTGGTGTGGCGAACTCTATCGCGGCGGTGGAAGAGGGCTGTGACCGCATCGATGCCAGTCTCGCGGGAATGGGGGCGGGCGCAGGTAACGCGCCGCTGGAAGTGTTTATTGCCGCCGCGGATAAACTGGGCTGGCAGCATGGGACCGATCTCTATGCGTTAATGGATGCCGCTGACGACCTGGTGCGTCCGTTGCAGGATCGTCCGGTACGAGTCGATCGCGAAACGCTGGCGCTGGGATACGCTGGCGTTTACTCCAGCTTCCTGCGTCACTGTGAAACGGCGGCGGCGCGTTATGGCTTAAGCGCGGTGGATATTCTCGTTGAGCTGGGCAAACGCCGGATGGTTGGCGGCCAGGAGGATATGATCGTCGACGTGGCGCTGGATCTGCGCAACAACAAATAATGATGACTGCCGAGAACGTGCATTTTGTATGCCCATCCCAGCACGACTGCCGGATGCGGCGTAAACGCCTTATCCGGCCTACATTTCGCCCGTAGGCAGTCATTAAATGGTTCTGATTACGCGGCTGGCAATGTATCAGCCGCGACTCACCTGTACTCGCAACGAGGTTCATCTTATGTCGACTCGTACCCCTTCATCATCTTCATCCCGCCTGATGCTGACCATCGGGCTTTGTTTTTTGGTCGCTCTGATGGAAGGGCTGGATCTTCAGGCGGCTGGCATTGCGGCGGGTGGCATCGCCCAGGCTTTTGCACTCGATAAAATGCAAATGGGCTGGATATTCAGCGCCGGAATACTCGGTTTGCTACCCGGCGCGTTGGTTGGCGGAATGCTGGCGGACCGTTATGGTCGCAAGCGCATTTTGATTGGCTCAGTTGCGCTGTTTGGTTTGTTCTCACTGGCAACGGCGATTGCCTGGGATTTCCCCTCACTGGTCTTTGCGCGGCTGATGACCGGTGTCGGGCTGGGGGCGGCGTTGCCGAATCTGATCGCCCTGACGTCTGAAGCCGCGGGTCCACGTTTTCGTGGGACGGCAGTGAGCCTGATGTATTGCGGTGTTCCCATTGGCGCGGCGCTGGCGGCGACACTGGGTTTCGCGGGGGCAAACTTAGCATGGCAAACGGTGTTTTGGGTAGGTGGTGTGGTGCCGTTGATTCTGGTGCCGCTATTAATGCGCTGGCTGCCGGAGTCGGCGGTGTTCGCTGGCGAAAAACAGGCTGCGCCACCACTGCGTGCGTTATTTGCGCCAGAAACGGCCACCGCGACGCTGCTGCTGTGGTTGTGTTATTTCTTCACTCTGCTGGTGGTCTACATGTTGATCAACTGGCTACCGCTGCTTTTGGTGGAGCAAGGATTCCAGCCATCGCAGGCGGCAGGGGTGATGTTTGCACTGCAAATGGGGGCGGCAAGCGGGACGTTAATGTTGGGCGCATTGATGGATAAGCTGCGTCCAGTAACCATGTCGCTACTGATTTATAGCGGCATGTTAGCTTCGCTGCTGGCGCTGGGAACGGTGTCGTCATTTAACGGTATGTTGCTGGCGGGATTCGTCGCGGGGTTGTTTGCGACAGGTGGGCAAAGCGTTTTGTATGCATTGGCACCGTTGTTTTACAGCTCGCAGATCCGCGCAACAGGTGTGGGAACAGCCGTGGCGGTAGGGCGTCTGGGGGCTATGAGCGGTCCGTTACTGGCCGGGAAAATGCTGGCATTAGGCACTGGCACGGTTGGCGTAATGGCCGCTTCTGCGCCGGGTATTCTTGTTGCCGGCCTGGCAGTGTTTATTTTGATGAGCCGGAGATCACGAATGCAGCCGTGTGCAGATGCCTGACGCGCCTTATTAAGCAGGGGCGAAAGGGACTTCCCCCCAATACACCTACGGCGTTTACAGGTATACTCGCTAAAAATTATTCAGCGGGTTTGGAAACAAAGATGGCAAAACTTACCTTACAAGAGCAGTTGCTCAAAGCAGGATTAGTCACCAGCAAAAAAGCGGCGAAGGTCGAGAGAACGGCGAAAAAATCGCGTGTTCAGGCGCGTGAAGCTCGGGCGGCGGTAGAAGAAAATAAAAAGGCACAGCTTGAGCGTGATAAACAGCTTAGCGAGCAACAAAAACAAGCGGCGTTGGCGAAAGAATATAAAGCCCAGGTGAAGCAGCTCATTGAAATGAACCGAATTACCATTGCCAATGGCGATATTGGTTTTAACTTCACTGACGGCAATCTGATTAAGAAGATTTTTGTCGATAAGCTCACGCAAACGCAGTTGATTAATGGTCGTCTGGCTATTGCCCGCTTGTTGGTCGATAACAATAGTGAGGGTGAATACGCCATTATTCCCGCCAGCGTTGCCGATAAAATTGCTCAGCGTGATGCCAGCAGTATTGTGTTGCACAGCGCGCTCAGCGCCGAAGAGCAGGATGAAGACGATCCGTATGCTGACTTCAAAGTGCCTGATGATTTGATGTGGTAAACATTGATAAATCATGTGCAGATGCCTGATGCGACGCTTTGCGAGTCTTATCATGCCTACGGTTTCCAGGCGAAATGTAGGCGGATAAGGCGTTCACGCCGCATCCGGCAGTCGTGCACTATTATCAACGCATATTCAGTTTATTGGCGTGGTACGCAATATGCTCGCCAATAAAACTGGAGACAAAATAATAGCTGTGGTCGTAACCCTCGTGATAACGGATTAACGTCTTGATATTCATCTCCTGGCAGATCTTTTCAAGATTTGGAGTCCGCAGCTGTTCTGCGTAAAAATCATCACTCAACCCCTGATCAACCATGATTTCCGCAACGCGTTGACCTTGTGAAATAAGGCTCACCGGATCGTAATCCAACCAGGCCTCTTTATTTTCACCAAGATATGCGGCAAAGGCTTGCTGTCCCCACGGTACTTGCGATGGGGAGACAATGGGCGAAAACGCCGAGACGCTGGCATATTCATCTGGGTTACGTAACGCCAGCACCAGCGCGCCCAGCCCGCCCATAGAATGACCCGATATCGACTTTCTTGCCGTTGCTGGAAAATGTTGCATCACTAAATCCGGCAGCTCGTTGTGGATATAATCATACATTTTGTAATGTTCATTCCACGGCGCTTGCGTTGCGTTCAGGTAAAACCCGGCACCTTGCCCGAGATCGTAACGGTCGGCATCTGCGACATGACTGCCTCGCGGACTGGTGTCTGGCGCAACAACAATAATGTTGTGCTCAGCCGCGTAACGTTGCATCCCCGATTTAGTAATGAAATTCTGCTCGTTACAGGTCAGGCCCGAAAGCCAGTACAGTACCGGCAATTTTTCATTCGCGGCTTTTGGTGGGAGATAGACGCCGACATTCATTTCACATTTCAGTGATTGGGAATAATGCCGATACACATTTTGCCAGCCGCCAAAGCTGGCATGTTTTTCAATGAGTTCCATCAGTCATTATCTCACGGTTAATCCCCCGGGCGGCTGCCCGGGGAGAGTATTAAGAACCCCGCCTGAACTGGACGGGGTAAAACCTGCGGGAAATCAGTAACGAATTACGGTTCGAATGGATTTGCCTTCATGCATCAGGTCGAAGGCGTCATTAATTTCATCCAGGCTCATGGTATGCGTGACAAACGGTTCCAGATCGATATCGCCTTTCATCGCATCTTCAACCATACCCGGTAACTGGGAACGACCTTTCACGCCGCCAAACGCGGAACCTTTCCATACGCGACCGGTGACCAACTGGAATGGACGGGTGGAGATTTCCTGACCAGAACCAGCTACCCCGATGATCACCGACTGACCCCAGCCGCGGTGCGCACTTTCCAGCGCCGCACGCATCACGTTGACGTTACCGATGCATTCAAAGGTATGGTCGATACCCCATTTGTTGATATCCAGCAGGACATCTTTAATCGGTTTGTCGTAGTCATTCGGGTTAATGCAGTCGGTAGCACCGAAGCGACGCGCCAGATCGAATTTCTTCGGGTTCGTATCGATAGCGATAATCCGTCCCGCTTTCGCCTGACGCGCGCCCTGAACCACTGCCAGACCAATCGCGCCAAGACCAAATACGGCAACAGAATCACCTGGCTGGACTTTAGCCGTGTTGTGTACCGCGCCAATACCGGTGGTCACGCCACAGCCCAGCAGGCAGACGTGTTCGTGGTTTGCTTCTGGATTAATTTTGGCCAGAGACACTTCCGCGACCACGGTGTATTCACTGAATGTAGAGCATCCCATGTAGTGATAAAGCGGCTGCCCGTTGTAAGAAAAACGGGTGGTGCCGTCTGGCATCAGGCCTTTACCCTGGGTTTCGCGAACTGCAACACAGAGGTTGGTTTTGCCGGAACGACAGAACTCACACTCGCCGCACTCTGCGGTGTAAAGCGGGATCACATGGTCGCCAGGTTTGACGCTGGTTACGCCTTCACCGACTTCAACCACAACGCCGGCCCCTTCGTGACCGAGAACTACCGGGAATACACCTTCCGGGTCATCGCCGGAGAGGGTAAATGCGTCGGTATGGCAAACGCCGGTATGGGTGACTTTAATCAGCACTTCACCTTTTTTCGGTGGTGCAACGTCAATTTCAACGATTTCCAGCGGTTTACCGGGAGCAAATGCAACGGCAGCACGTGATTTCATCTCTCGCTCTTCCTCAATATGGTAATAGATTCAGCTATTTAAGATAGGCACGAACCAGTTCAATAGTGTCGTCAACGGATTGGCTGACTTCGCGGCTGTAGCAGTCATTTCGGTCAAACGTTTCCCGGATATGGCTTTCAAGCACTTCTGCCATCAGCCCGTTAGCCGCGCCCCGAACGGCAGCGATCTGTTGGAGTATGGCACGGCATTCGGCATCACCCTCCAGCGACCGTTCCAGAGCATCAATCTGCCCCCGAATACGACGAACTCGAGTAAGGACCTTTTTCTTCTCTTCCGGAGTACTGGGCATTTCGCACCTCATCATCTGCTCGCAATATACTATAGGGGGGTATGCTATATGTCAATGCATACCCCCCTATAGTATATAACACTGGAGAATAAAATTTATCCGGTGAATGTGGTCGGAAAACAAAGAGGAAAGGGGGGGCTATTCGGCAGGGAAGGCCGCCCCGGATAGCGGGCGGCAGAAGCAATCAGAATTTCCAGGTCAGATGGGCTGCAAATTGCAGACCGTTATAATCATCAGTTGGGGTGTCGTACCACACTTTACCTGCCGTCAGCCCGAGATTAAGTTGCTCAGTCAGCGGTTGAATACGTTGCAAACTGACGCTCTTCATGCTGCCGTAGCGTGTTTCTGGCGTCCAGTCATAGGTGTAAGCGCCTGTTCCGCGGCTTAGCCATAGTTGCGTATAACCAGTGCCGCGCGGGTCATTCAGACGCACGGAAATCATATTGCTGTAACTACCACCTGCATCGCTGGAGTCATAATGGGTATAGCGGTAGCTGGAGATCACCGGGCCAGTATAGAGTGATACGCCGCCTTGCCAGGCATCGACTTCGACATCATCGTAATATTTAGTGTAGCGATAACCGGTCGTGAAAAGCGTTTTTGGCAACAGTGCCAGGTTAATATCCTGACGAAAATCCTGGCGGGCAAAGACCGGCGTATTATCCGCAAAGGCAATACCCGTTCGGGTTGTCAGCCAGTTATTCCATTTATACCAGACCGCACCCTGACCGCGAGTGGCATTGAAATGTTCAGTTTCATAATCACGACGCCCCTGGGAAAGATTAAAAAGCAGCGTTGCGTTTTCAACTTTCGCCACCAGTTCAGCATACGCTAAATTACGGTTGCCATGATCGCCAGAATAATCGGTAAAATCGTAGCCCGCGGTAATGGAAGTTAACCCGGCATAAGCGGGCAATGTGCTAAAAATTGCTGCCGCTAATAACGTCCGTTTTATCATTTTAATCTCCTGTACGGATAAGTTCTTGTCGGAGTGAATAAGTTCCGGTAGGTAAATTACGTTCTACAATCACGCGCGGGCCAAGTTGCGTGTTCGGGGAAATAATTCGCCCAGGCAAAATAATAACTTGTACGCCAAGGCGTGAACGCTGCCCGATATAACAACCTAATTTATCGCATCCGGTAGCGATAATTCCCTCGGGAGTTCGAACAGACACGGGCTGTTCATCCAGACGATGATTACTGGTTCGTACTTGTGCGCCCAAATATGCCTGGTTTGCAACTACCGAGTCGGCAATAAAGCATTGCGGACCAATCGTTGCTTCTGCTTCAATAACTGCATTTTTAATTTCGGTGGCGAAACCAATTTTTACGCCATTACTGATTATTGTGCCAGGACGAATAAACGCATAATTACCTATCAGGCAGTTTGCGCCAATCACTACCGGACCCTGAATAACGGCACCGTGACAAATACGGGTATTCGCGCCGATAACAACTTCACCTGCAGTTTCATCAATAATTACCTGGTCTGCAATCTGAATGTTTTTCTCTTTAACATTAAGCTTCAGAAAGTTTTTCAGTTCCTGTGACAGAAGGTTGGGAATAAGCGGTTGACGCTTCCACCAGTGCGGAATAGCGGGTGGGTTTGTCGCGCTGAGGTTCGCGTCCAGTAAAAAAGGCAATAAGTCCATAAATAATCCAGATGGCATAAGCTAATAATACATACACAACGGAAAGCGGCGCTAAAGGCACCAACAACCAGCAACGATGAAACCAGGCGCTAAAAGCACCAATAACACAAACTACGCCGACCCAGATAAGCGGAAACATTGCCAACACCACACTATGCGGCCCGGTGGTGATGAATTCATTAAACCAGGTAGTGAGATAAATCCCAACGCCATAAAGCACAACCAACAGCATAGGAAATATACTGAAGATACCGAAGCGGCTAAATAAAAGTCTTTTATGCAGGCGCATACAGACCGCGTAGCCCACAATCCAACGCCGCCAGCGACGCCATTCCTCACGCGGGCTGTTGCATTCCTGTGGGTATACGATGCAGCGATTCGCCTGCCGAATACGATAGCCGTTTGCCACCAATGTCCAGGTGAGATCAAGGTCTTCGACTTTAGTACGATCAGAGAAACCGAACTTACGCAATACATCAGTACGGAACATCCCGCAGGCACCGCTGATAATAAACGGTGCGCCGCCCAGGAGCTGCTGTAGCGTGCGCTTCATAACAATCATCGGCAACTTTACGGTCGCGCGGATGTGCGGTAACAGACCCGCGCCTTTCAACGCAGTAGAGGGAATGCCGCCTACGGCATCAGCACCGCGCTCTATTTCTGCCAGCATATAGCCCATTCCGTCTTGATCGGGCGGAACATAGGTGTCGGCATCACTTAAAAAAACCTGGTCGCAGGTGGCGTAATTGAGGCCATTCATCAGCGCACCACCTTTACCGGTATTTTTTTGCGTGACGGCAATAAAGCGGTCGCCCCATTTGCGTTTGACTTCCGCCATGACCGCTTCGGTATTGTCCGTGGAGCCGTCGTTAACGCAAATTACCCGGCAAAAATAAGGGTTACGCAGCAGATTATCCAGTGACTGCGCCAGACACGGGCCTTCGTTATAAGCAGGTATAATGGCGTCAATACAGCCTTTTTTTTGGCTGGGCTTACGCCTTAACGTACTCAGGAACCATAGCAATATTGCTACGGCCATACAGATAAATATCCAGGTTTTCATGCAATTTGCTCAAAGAATCATTTTATGAATTACAAAGCCTTCACCCAGATCGCTATTGACCTGTTGCCCGCGAAATTGTGCAACTGCACGCAGGCGATCATGACGCATATAATCGCGTCGTTCCTGGCTTTTATGTTTTTTTAATGCAGCAAGTTTGACTGTGAAATATTCTTCTTTAACGGATTCAAAAACCTGAGGCATAAATGAAAGCCAGGTACTCGGGGTTTCGTAGCCGAGAATTTGTGGAATAGTTCGGCAGGCAACCATTGAGGCTTGATAGACTGCAAGATGATCCTGATGGCGGTCAGCATCATGCATGGTGTATACACGAATGATTTCTACATCAGACGGAATTTGATTTTTAATGATGTCTTCCAGGGCGGAAATCATATCATTGAGCTGTAAATGAGCGCGGGTGTCAGCAAAATTAAGATGAATAGTTTGGTGGCACCCTAATATCTTTAGGGCGTTGCGCGATTCTTCATGGCGATCGATTATTCCATCTGTGCCAGAGTTGCCGGTAGTCATCACCACGGCTGCGATATAAATTCCTTTTTGCGCAAGACGAGCAAGCGATGCGCCACAGCCTAATTCTATATCGTCAGGATGTGCGCCAATAGCAAGGATACCCTTTCTTTTATTTGCCGAAGAAAGGAGGGCTGAATCTAAAACCTTATCCACTTAATGACACTCCATTTTATTTATTATACTACAAGCACAACGATGCACTCAGAGACGTAATCTCTGGCGCAGCCAGATGCTAATTTATAAGTGTTAAAAATTGCTGATAGCTGAAAAATAAGGGGCTTTCAGGTATGGGGATACGGCTGCGTAATCTTTTATGTAGTTCATATGTTAAGTGTTTGTGTGTTTGGTTTGTATAGTTATTTTGTTTTATATATTGTATTTAGATGTGATTTAGTTTGTCAATTAATTACATATTAAAAATATGTTCTATACACAAATATGGGTTATATACATTATGTGAATATATTATGTGGTTGATTGAGAATAATACAGTTATATATACAATGTGAATATAATGATTTCATTATATGTATTGCTGTTAGTAAAATAAAAGACATTATGATCTGCTTGTTTATGCATTCATAAAAATGAAGTGCAGTAACTTACTGAATTGTCAGAGTGGGTGTAATTGCATATTTAATCTTTCCTTTGCCACTTTTTCGCTAAGAATAAAATCATCTGTGCGATAACGACTAATTCTTTTAATGAATGTTTTTATTCCTGAATACTGCTCCTATAACAAGACAGGGGAGCAGACAATCATGGCAATTTCATCGCGTAACACACTTCTTGCCGCACTGGCATTCATCGCTTTTCAGGCACAGGCGGTGAACGTCACCGTGGCCTATCAAACCTCCGCTGAACCGGCGAAAGTGGCTCAGGCTGATAACACCTTTGCTAAAGAGAGCGGGGCGACGGTGGACTGGCGTAAGTTTGACAGCGGAGCCAGCATCGTGCGGGCGCTGGCTTCAGGCGATGTCCAAATCGGTAACCTCGGTTCCAGCCCGTTAGCGGTTGCAGCCAGCCAACAGGTGCCGATTGAAGTCTTCTTGCTGGCGTCAAAACTGGGTAACTCCGAAGCGCTGGTGGTGAAGAAAACTATCAGCAAACCGGAAGATCTGATTGGCAAACGCATCGCCGTACCGTTTATCTCCACCACCCACTACAGCCTGCTGGCGGCGCTGAAACACTGGGGCATTAAACCCGGGCAAGTGGAGATTGTGAACCTGCAGCCGCCCGCGATTATCGCTGCATGGCAGCGGGGAGACATTGATGGTGCTTATGTCTGGGCACCGGCGGTTAACGCCCTGGAAAAAGACGGCAAGGTGCTGACCGATTCTGAACAGGTCGGGCAGTGGGGCGCGCCGACGCTGGATGTCTGGGTAGTGCGCAAAGATTTTGCCGAGAAACATCCTGAGGTCGTGAAAGCGTTCGCTAAAAGCGCCATCGATGCTCAGCAGCCGTACATTGCTAACCCAGACGCGTGGCTGAAACAGCCTGAAAACATCAGCAAACTGGCGCGGTTAAGCGGCGTGCCTGAAGGTGACGTTCCGGGGCTGGTGAAGGGGAATACCTATCTGACGCCGCAGCAACAAACGGCAGAACTGACCGGACCGGTGAACAAAGCGATCATCGACACCGCGCAGTTTTTGAAAGAGCAGGGCAAAGTCCCGGCTGTAGCGAATGATTACAGCCAGTACGTTACCTCGCGCTTCGTGCAATAAAAGGAGGCGCAGATGCTGCAAATCTCTCATCTTTACGCCGATTATGGCGGCAAACCGGCACTGGAAGATATCAACCTGACGCTGGAAAGCGGCGAGCTTCTGGTAGTTCTGGGGCCGTCTGGCTGCGGCAAAACTACGTTGCTGAATTTGATTGCTGGTTTTGTGCCTTATCAGCATGGCAGCATTCAACTGGCGGGTAAGGGTATTCAGGGACCGGGAGCAGAGCGTGGCGTGGTTTTTCAGAATGAAGGGCTGTTGCCGTGGCGTAATGTGGTAGACAACGTGGCATTCGGCCTGCAACTGGCAGGTGTAGAGAAAGTACAGCGACTGGAAATCGCGCACCAGATGCTGAAAAAAGTGGGGCTGGAAGGCGCAGAAAAACGCTACATCTGGCAGCTTTCCGGCGGTCAACGTCAGCGGGTGGGCATTGCCCGCGCGCTGGCGGCGAATCCCCAGCTGTTATTACTCGACGAACCGTTTGGCGCGCTGGACGCCTTCACCCGCGATCAGATGCAAACCCTGCTGCTGAAACTCTGGCAGGAGACGGGCAAGCAGGTGCTGTTGATTACCCACGATATAGAAGAAGCGGTGTTTATGGCGACTGAACTGGTTCTGCTTTCATCCGGCCCTGGCCGCGTGCTGGAGCGGCTGCCGCTCAACTTTGCTCGCCGCTTTGTTGCCGGGGAACCGAGCCGCAGCATCAAGTCCGATCCACAATTCATCGCCATGCGCGAATATGTTTTAAGCCGCGTATTTGAGCAACGGGAGGCATTCTCATGAGTGTGCTCATTAATGAAAAACTGCATTCGCATCGGCTGAAATGGCGCTGGCCGCTCTCGCGTCAGGTGACCTTAAGCATTGGCACGTTAGCGGTTTTACTCACTGTATGGTGGGCGGTGGCGGCGCTGCAACTGATTAGCCCGCTGTTTTTGCCGGCACCGCAACAGGTCCTGGCAAAACTGCTCACCATTGCCGGACCGCAGGGATTTATGGACGCCACGCTGTGGCAGCATCTGGCAGCCAGCCTGACGCGCATTTTGCTGGCGCTACTCGCGGCGGTGTTGATCGGTATTCCGGTCGGGATCGCCATGGGGCTAAGCCCGACGGTGCGCGGCATTCTGGATCCGATAATCGAGCTTTATCGTCCGGTGCCGCCGCTGGCTTATTTGCCGCTGA
This sequence comes from Escherichia sp. WS1451, assembly GCF_046487365.1. NCBI lineage: Bacteria > Pseudomonadati > Pseudomonadota > Gammaproteobacteria > Enterobacterales > Enterobacteriaceae > Escherichia > Escherichia sp. WS1451. The sequence continues at coordinate 131,683 of NZ_JBJQJP010000006.1, read as the reverse complement.
TGGTGATCTGGTTTGGTATTGGCGAAACCTCGAAGATCTTACTGATCTATTTAGCGATTTTTGCACCTGTGGCGATGTCGGCGCTGGCGGGGGTGAAAAGCGCGCAGCAGGTTCGCATTCGTGCCGCCCAGTCGCTGGGTGCCAGTCGTGCGCAGGTGCTGTGGTTTGTTATTTTGCCCGGTGCGCTGCCGGAAATCCTCACCGGATTACGCATTGGTCTGGGTGTGGGCTGGTCTACGCTGGTAGCGGCGGAGCTGATTGCCGCGACGCGCGGTTTAGGATTTATGGTTCAGTCAGCGGGTGAATTTCTCGCGACTGACGTGGTGCTGGCGGGGATCGCGGTGATTGCGATTATCGCTTTTCTTTTAGAACTGGGTTTGCGCGCGTTACAGCGCCGCCTGACGCCCTGGCATGGAGAAGTACAATGAGTGAACGTCTGAGCATTACCCCGCTGGGGCCGTATATTGGCGCACAAATTTCGGGTGCCGACCTGACGCGCCCGTTAAGCGATAATCAGTTTGAACAGCTTTACCATGCGGTGCTGCGCCATCAGGTGGTGTTTCTGCGCGATCAAGCTATTACGCCGCAGCAGCAACGCGCGCTGGCCCAACGTTTTGGCGAACTGCATATTCATCCTGTTTACCCTCATGCCGAAGGGGTTGACGAGATCATCGTCCTGGATACTCATAACGATAATCCGCCGGATAACGACAACTGGCATACCGATGTGACATTTATTGAAACGCCACCCGCAGGGGCGATTCTGGCGGCAAAAGAGTTACCCTCGACCGGCGGCGATACGCTCTGGACCAGCGGTATTGCGGCCTATGAGGCGCTCTCTGTTCCCTTCCGCCAACTGCTGAGCGGGCTGCGTGCGGAGCATGATTTCCGTAAATCGTTCCCGGAATACAAATACCGCAAAACCGAGGAGGTGCATCAACGCTGGCGCGAGGCGGTCGCGAAAAATCTGCCGTTGCTACATCCGGTGGTGCGAACGCATCCGGTGAGCGGTAAACAGGCGCTGTTTGTGAATGAAGGCTTTACTACGCGAATTGTTGATGTGAGCGAGAAAGAGAGCGAAGCCTTGTTAAGTTTTTTGTTTGCCCATATCACCAAACCGGAGTTTCAGGTGCGTTGGCGTTGGCAGCCAAATGATATTGCGATTTGGGATAACCGTGTGACTCAGCACTATGCCAATGCCGATTACCTGCCACAGCGGCGGATTATGCATCGGGCGACGATTCTTGGGGATAAACCGTTTTATCGGGCGGGGTAAGGGGGAAATGCCGGGTTGGATAACCCGGCATAATGATCATTAACGCAGAATCTTCTTCTCAGCCAAATCCAGCGCAAAGTAGCTGAAAATCAGATCCGCACCCGCACGCTTAATCGAACCTAAGCTTTCGAGCACGACTTTCTCTTCATCTATAGCACCCGCCAGCGCGGCGAACTTAATCATCGCGTACTCACCGCTCACCTGATACGCGCCAATCGGCAATTCAGTACGTTCACGCAGCTCACGCACGATGTCGAGGTACGCTCCAGCAGGTTTAACCATCAGGCAGTCTGCGCCCTGGGCTTCATCCAGCAGTGACTCACGAATCGCCTCACGACGGTTCATTGGGTTCATCTGATAGCTTTTGCGGTCGCCTTTTAATGCGCTTCCGGCAGCTTCACGGAACGGGCCATAAAAGGAGGAGGCGAACTTGGTCGAATACGACATAATCGCCGTATCTTTAAAGCCCGCAGCGTCCAGCGCCTGGCGAATCGCTTGTACCTGGCCATCCATTGCGGCGGAAGGGGCGATGAAGTCTGCGCCTGCAGCAGCTGCAACCACGGCTTGCTTGCCTAAATTTTCCAGAGTCGCGTCGTTGTCGACGCCATGCTCGCACAGCACACCGCAGTGACCGTGAGAAGTGTATTCACAAAAGCAGGTGTCTGACATAACGATCATTTCTGGCACAGTCTGCTTGCAGATGCGCGACATCCGCGCCACCAGTCCATCTTCCCGCCAGGCATCGCTGCCGGTTTCATCGGTATGGTGGGAAATGCCGAAAGTCATCACGGAACGAATACCGGCGTTGGCGATGCGTTCAATTTCGCGTGCCAGATGTTTCTCTGGAATGCGCATCACGCCTGGCATGGCTTCAACGGCTTTGTAGTCGTCAATTTCTTCTTCAACAAAGATCGGCAACACCAGGTCGTTAAGGCTAAGTGTTGTCTCTTCAAACATAGCGCGCAGCGCAGGAGATTTGCGCAGGCGACGAGGGCGTTGGATTAAATCTGTCATGGTCTGCCTGATGTTTGTGGAATCGAGGGGCATAGTATACCTGAAGCAGGGTGGGGATGTTTTACGAAAGTTGTCGCGATGTTGACAAGAAGAGAATGGAAGAGAGGCCAGGACATCTTTGTAATAGAAATAGCAATAATTTCATATTCACTGAAAATATTTTTAATTTTTATTTATAGCTATAGATTATTGTTTTTGGAGATTTGGTGACGTTTTCAAAAAGTGAATGACTTAAAGTTCATTGCTTATTGATACATTATTTGTCTGTTTTGTGTGTTTTGTATTTTCATGGTCTATATTTTAAAATTAACGCTTTCATTAACGTATTGAAATATTGTGTTTTTGTTATTTCTTTCTTTGTGTGTGTTCACGTGCTTTATATATGTCCGCAATCGGACTTAGAGGAAAGAATAATTGAACCATTCCTCTATAACGCCGCATAATCGTAAACGCGAAACATAATATGTTTTCTATGCATTGATAATTGATGGATCAACTTATTACGTCCCTGAGGAGGGATGACAAATGCACTCCTGGAAAAAGAAACTTGTAGTATCACAATTAGCATTGGCTTGCACTCTGGCTATCACCTCTCAGGCTAATGCAGCAAACTATGATACCTGGGGGTATCATGACAACACCACGACCGATTTAGTTTGGCCGTATGACACCGACAATGATGGAATTGCCGATGCTGGCGGCATGGACCCGATGGGTTCAGATGGTAACTACGTAACTTACAATGGTTTTGTTTACTATAACAATGCCAATGGCGATTTCGATACAGTCTTTAAAGGCGATACCGTTAACGGTACCATTTCTACTTATTACTTGAATCATGATTACGCTAGCGGTTCTGTTAACCAGGTAGATATCAGCAATTCAGTAATTCATGGGTCAATCACTTCTGAACTGCCATTTGGTTATTACAGCATTACGCCTGAAGGTTATAATGGCTATACTTTCAATAACGGAACCACTACTGACCTTGACTACAATTGGTACGATGGTGACGTATTCACTCTGAACGTATCCAATTCCACCATTGATGATGACTATGAAGCTCTTTACTTCACTGACACACATCTCGATGGTGATAAATCTAAGTCAACCAATGAAACGTTCTATACCGCTCTGGGTGTTGCAGTAAATCTTGATGTTGAAAGCAATATCAATATTACCAACAACTCCCGTGTAGCTGGCATTGCGCTGTCTGAAGGCAATACAAGCAACACAACTTATACTAGCGAATATCATCAGTGGGACAACAACATCAATGTGTCTAATTCCACTGTAACTTCAGGATCACAGACTCCGCTGGAAGAAAGTGATGGCTTCTTCGGTAAATCTGCTGAACCAAGTGATTACGCTGGTAATGGTGGCCAGAATGACGTAGCACTGTCATTCACTGACAATGCTGGCTCAAATTATTCCATGAAAAACAATGTAAACTTTGACCATTCAACTCTGTTGGGTGATGTCGAATTTACAAGTCACTGGAATAACGATGGCGTATTCTTCTATTCCACCGGCCATGACAGCAACGGCGACGGCGTCCTTGATACCAACGGCGGTTGGGTAGATGACGCTCAGAACGTTGACGAACTGAACATTACTCTGAATAACGGTAGTAAGTGGGTTGGTTCAGCAAACATGAGTGCTGAAGTAATTGCTCCGGCAGATATGTATGACGTTGCGCCGAACAGCCTGACCCCTGGTGCCACCATCGAAGCTAATGATTGGGGCCGTATTATTGACAACAAAGTATTCCAGAGCGGCGTATTTAACGTAGCACTGAACAATAGTTCAGAATGGAATACCGTTAATAGTTCAGTAATTGATACATTAGCTGTAAATAATGGCTCTCAGGTAAATGTTACTGATTCCTCTCTGGTATCAGATACCATTGGTTTAACCAACGGTTCTTCACTGAATATTGGTGCAAATGGCGTGGTTGCTACAGACCACCTGACTGTTGATAGCTACAGTACCGTTAATTTAACCGAATCTACTGGTTGGAATAATTATTCTAATTTGTATACCAATACTATCACTGTGACTAACGGTGGTGTGCTGGATGTGAATGTTGATCAGTTCGATACTGAAGCTTTCCGTACTGATAAACTGGAACTGACCAGCGGCAACATTGCTGACCATAACGGCAACGTAATTTCTGGTGTGTTCGACATCAACAGCAGCGATTACGTTCTGAACGCTGACCTGGTGAACGACCGTACGTGGGATACTTCCAAGTCTAACTACGGTTACGGTATTGTTGCTATGAACTCTGATGGTCACCTGACTATCAATGGTAACGGCGACGTAGACAACGGTACTGAACTGGATAACAGCTCTGTAGACAACGTTGTTGCTGCAACCGGTAACTACAAAGTTCGTATCGACAACGCAACTGGCGCTGGCGCTATCGCTGATTACAAAGATAAAGAAATTATCTACGTAAACGACGTCAACAGCAACGCGACCTTCTCTGCTGCTAACAAAGCTGACCTGGGTGCATACACCTATCAGGCTGAGCAGCGTGGTAACACCGTTGTTCTGCAACAGATGGAGCTGACCGACTACGCTAACATGGCGCTGAGCATCCCGTCTGCGAACACCAATATCTGGAACCTGGAACAAGACACCGTTGGTACTCGTCTGACCAACTCTCGTCATGGCCTGGCTGATAACGGCGGCGCATGGGTAAGCTACTTCGGTGGTAACTTCAACGGCGACAATGGCACCATCAACTATGATCAGGATGTTAACGGCATCATGGTCGGTGTTGATACCAAAATTGACGGTAACAACGCTAAGTGGATCGTCGGTGCGGCTGCAGGCTTCGCTAAAGGTGACATGAATGACCGTTCTGGTCAGGTGGATCAAGACAGCCAGACTGCCTACATCTACTCTTCTGCTCACTTCGCGAACAACGTCTTTGTTGACGGTAGCTTGAGCTACTCTCACTTCAACAACGACGTGTCTGCAACCATGAGCAACGGTACTTACGTTGACGGCAGCACCAACTCCGACGCTTGGGGCTTTGGTTTGAAAGCCGGTTACGACTTCAAACTGGGTGATGCAGGTTACGTGACTCCTTACGGCAGCGTTTCTGGTCTGTTCCAGTCTGGTGATGACTACCAGCTGAGCAACAACATGAAAGTTGACGGTCAGTCTTACGACAGCATGCGTTATGAACTGGGTGTAGATGCAGGTTATACCTTCACCTACAGCGAAGACCAGGCTCTGACTCCGTACTTCAAACTGGCTTACGTTTACGACGACTCTAACAACCATAACGATGTGAACGGTGATTCCATCGATAACGGTACTGAAGGGTCTGCGGTACGTGTTGGTCTGGGTACTCAGTTCAGCTTCACCAAGAACTTCAGCGCCTATACCGATGCTAACTACCTCGGTGGTGGTGACGTAGATCAAGACTGGTCCGCGAACGTGGGTGTTAAATATACCTGGTAATATTCTTCACTCTGAAGAAATAGGTTATTTAATCTAAATAATGCCCGTCAAGGATTTGACGGGCATTACTGCAAAGGACGCGCAAATGTTATCTGTAGTTAAACCTCTTCAGGAATTTGGTAAGCTCGATAAATGTTTGTCCAGATATGGCACGCGCTTCGAGTTTAATAATGAAAAGCAAGTTATATTTTCAAGTGATGTCAATAGCGAAGATACTTTCGTTATTTTAGAGGGCGTTATCTCTCTGCGTAGAGAAGAAAACGTACTTATCGGTATTACCCAGGCTCCTTATATTATGGGACTGGCTGATGGTTTAATGAAAAACGATATACCATACAAATTAATATCAGAAGGAAATTGTACGGGATATCATCTGCCAGCCAAACAAACCATTACCCTTATTGAACAAAATCAACTCTGGCGAGACGCTTTTTACTGGTTAGCCTGGCAAAATAGAATTCTGGAATTACGTGACGTACAGCTCATTGGGCATAATTCCTACGAACAAATCCGCGCAACTTTATTATCAATGATTGACTGGAATGAAGAATTACGCTCACGTATTGGTGTGATGAATTATATCCATCAACGTACACGCATATCGCGTTCTGTCGTCGCAGAAGTTCTCGCTGCTTTACGTAAAGGCGGCTATATCGAAATGAATAAAGGCAAACTGGTCGCTATCAACCGTTTGCCTTCAGAGTATTAATCAGGACGCGGGGATGACCAACGGTTTATTCCCGCTCAGTTCGGTCACCAGGTCATTGATGCCATCGCTCATATTTTTAAAGCGCGTCAATGGCGAACGAGTGACCACCACAAACGCGCCAATATTCTTCTGCGGGATCATCGCCATATAGGTAATGAAACCGCCACCACCGCCTGTCTTCTGAATAATCCCCGGACGACCCTCTTTCGGGGCCATATATACCCAGCCTAAACCAAGCGCATCCGCTTTGCCGGGGACATCCATGCCAATCACTTTCGTAAACTGCGCGCGCTGATAAATCAACGTCTGCATGCGATCTGCCTGATTACTGCGCTGATAAAAATCAGATGACAAATACTGCTGCATCCAGCGCATCATATCGCCAGGCGTGGAATAGACGCCGCCGCTGCCAATTGCCGCCAGCGTGTTATTGCACGGACTGGCACCGCGCTCAGCAACCATTAAACGGCGGCACTGATCCGGTGAGGGGGTGTAGGTGGTGTCTTTCATCCCCAATGGACGGGTAATCTGCTCTTCAAACAACTGGGTATAAGGCTTGCCGGACGCATTCGCCAGTGCATCTGCCAGCAGATCGAATGCGAGGTTGGAGTACGCGGCCTGGCTGCCCGGCGCGGCTTTTAGTTTGGCAGTGGAAAGGTATTTCCAGCGTTGCTCGCGCGTTGGCCAGACAAATACCGGACGATGTGCCGCGCCACCGGGCTGTTCACGGGGCAGGGCGCTGGTATGGGTTGCTAGATTCACCAGCGTAATGGGCGTCCCATTGTAGGTTGGCACGCGTGCGCCTGGCGGAGCATATTTACTTAGCGGATCGTTTAACTTCACGGTCCCCTGGTCGAGCAATTTCACCAGCATTTCACTGGTCATTAGCTTGGTGAGGGAAGCAATACGCACGACCGAATCCAGCTGCGGGCGAACGTTATTACCAGGTCGCGTTTCGCCATAACTGCGAAAGACGCGCTGGTTACCGTCGATAACAACCAGCGCCATCCCCGTGGCACCGCTGCCGTAAAAAATATGATCGGCATAACGATCGACAATATCAGAGGCAAACTCCGGTTCAGTGATCGGCTGCGCCGCATGGACGGAGGTCAATGACGCCGCACACAGCACGGCAGAAAAAAGCAGACTACGTTTCAACGGTGGTGTCCATAAATTGAATGAAGGTAACTGAGCGTATTTATACTACTCATTGATGGATTGCAAAGGGCGAATTAGTGCAATAATAGTGTTAAAAACGTAACGGCGCGTAAACACGATCTTTTTCCTGCTCACCAATGCCTGCATTTGTGATCCTGCACGTGTTAATCCGCTTATGTAAACAATCTTTGGTTTGTGAAATCCGTCGAAACAATTCTTATGGTCAGGCTGGCGAACTAAGCGCCTTGCTATGGGTCACAATGGGCGGTTTCATTTGGCTGACGCTTTGTAGCGGTCATGCGGTTAATACACAGCAGTTGTTAAAACGATAAGAAGTTAGCAGGAGTGCATATGTTTAAGTCTTTTTTCCCAAAGCCGGGAACGTTTTTTCTCTCGGCCTTTGTTTGGGCATTGATTGCCGTTATCTTCTGGCAAGCCGGTGGGGGTGACTGGGTGGCGCGTATCACCGGCGCTTCCGGGCAGATCCCGATTAGCGCCGCGCGTTTCTGGTCGTTGGATTTCCTGATTTTTTACGCTTACTACATTGTTTGCGTAGGACTTTTTGCATTGTTCTGGTTTATCTACAGCCCGCACCGTTGGCAATACTGGTCAATACTCGGTACTGCACTGATCATCTTCGTCACCTGGTTTTTGGTGGAAGTCGGGGTCGCCGTCAACGCCTGGTATGCGCCGTTCTATGATCTGATTCAAACCGCGCTAAGTTCGCCGCATAAAGTCACCATCGAACAATTTTACCGCGAAGTGGGCGTCTTTCTGGGGATTGCGCTGATCGCGGTAGTGATCAGTGTGCTGAACAACTTCTTTGTCAGTCACTACGTGTTCCGCTGGCGTACGGCGATGAACGAATATTACATGGCGAACTGGCAACAACTGCGTCATATCGAAGGTGCCGCACAGCGTGTGCAGGAAGACACCATGCGTTTTGCTTCAACGCTGGAGAATATGGGCGTCAGCTTTATCAACGCTATCATGACGTTGATCGCCTTCCTGCCGGTGCTGGTAACGCTCTCCGCACATGTGCCGGAGCTGCCGATTGTCGGGCACATTCCGTATGGTCTGGTGATTGCCGCTATCGTCTGGTCGCTGATGGGGACCGGATTACTGGCAGTGGTAGGGATCAAACTGCCGGGGCTGGAGTTTAAAAACCAGCGTGTAGAGGCTGCCTACCGTAAAGAGCTGGTTTATGGTGAAGACGATGCCACGCGCGCGACGCCGCCTACGGTACGCGAGCTGTTTAGCGCCGTACGGAAAAACTATTTCCGCCTCTATTTTCACTATATGTATTTCAATATCGCCCGCATTCTCTATTTGCAGGTCGATAACGTTTTCGGTTTGTTCTTGCTGTTTCCGTCAATTGTTGCCGGTACGATTACGCTCGGCCTGATGACGCAGATTACCAACGTTTTTGGTCAGGTTCGCGGAGCTTTCCAGTACCTGATTAACTCATGGACCACACTGGTTGAGTTGATGTCTATCTACAAACGTCTGCGCAGCTTTGAACATGAGCTGGATGGTGACAAAATTCAGGAAGTAACCCATACCTTGAGCTAAAAAGGAGAAGTAATGTCGCGCGTCAATCATCTATCTTCGCTGTCATTGTTGGCGGTTCTGGTTTTAGCGGGGTGTAGTAGTCAGGCTCCGCAACCGTTGAAAAAGGGCGAAAAAGCGATAGATGTGGCGAGCGTCGTGCGGCAGAAGATGCCTGCGAGCGTGAAAGACCGCGATGCCTGGGCGAAAGATCTCGCCACCACGTTTGAAAGTCAGGGGCTGGCACCGACGCTGGAAAACGTCTGCTCGGTGCTGGCGGTGGCGCAGCAGGAGTCAAATTATCAGGCAGATCCGGCCGTTCCGGGCTTAAGCAAGATCGCCTGGCAAGAGATTGACCGTCGTGCTGAACGGATGCACATTCCTGCTTTTCTGGTGCATACCGCGCTAAAAATCAAATCGCCAAACGGCAAAAGCTATAGCGAACGGTTAGATTCGGTGCGTACTGAAAAGCAATTGAGCGCGATTTTTGACGATCTGATCAGCATGGTGCCAATGGGGCAGACGTTGTTTGGTTCGCTTAATCCGGTGCGCACCGGTGGGCCGATGCAGGTCAGCATTGCCTTTGCCGAACAGCATACCAAAGGGTATCCGTGGAAAATGGACGGTACAGTCCGTCAGGAAGTCTTCAGTCGTCGCGGCGGGTTGTGGTTTGGTACTTACCATTTACTGAATTATCCCGCCAGCTATAGCGCGCCGATATACCGTTTTGCTGATTTTAACGCTGGCTGGTACGCCAGCCGTAATGCCGCGTTTCAGAACGCGGTCAGTAAGGTCAGCGGCGTGAAGCTGGCACTGGACGGTGATTTAATTCGTTACGACAGTAAAGAGCCCGGGAAAACCGAACTGGCAACGCGCAAACTGGCGGGAAAACTGGGGATGAGCGACAGTGAAATTCGCCGCCAGTTAGAGAAAGGGGACAGCTTCTCTTTTGAGGAGACGGCGCTGTACAAGAAAGTTTATCAACTTGCCGAAGCGAAAACGGGTAAATCACTACCCCGCGAAATGTTGCCTGGCATTCAACTGGAAAGCCCGAAAATCACCAGCAACTTGACTACGGCCTGGTTTGCGAAGCGCGTAGACGAACGGCGGGCGCGTTGTATGAAACAGTGATCAAACAGGAATGTCATGCCAGATAAAGCGTTTTAGGTCCTATCTGGCAAGTAAATCTTACTGGCGGCGATGTCGCCAGTGCAGCCATAACGCCACTACTGCAAAAATGAGGCAGCCTACTAAAAACGGGATCAGCCCGAAAATGGTGCCGACACCTAAACCAATTTCCACCCGTGGGCGACCTGTTTCCTGGACCTGCATTAAACGCTCATAGACGCCGGGCGCATGCACTAGCAGGTTCAGCAATTGCGCCCCAGCCCAAAAGCAAAACAGCACAAACAACGCATAGGCAATATTGCCAGGCGTTGAAGAGGCATTGCGATATTTTCCGCTAAACAGCGATTTTGACAGGGTGAAATCAGCCATAAAAACCTCCGGAAGTCATCTGCTTCTCTTCTGGTGTGATACCAGCGGCTTATGGCAAGTCTGACAGGTCATTAAGATTGTCAATATCAGAATCATGGTAAATTGATGTTGGGAATATTCCCGAAGCGTGAATCTTCGTCGTGAGTCACAAAATGACAACCTTAAGTTAAATTTATTAACAATTACGGAAATGTTGTCTACGCCACAGACGGATGTTGCAGAATATGCAAGGATGTTGTTTTTCGTTAACGGAGCTGCCATGAACTTGCCTGTAAAAATCCGCCGTGACTGGCACTACTATGCGTTCGCCATTGGCCTTATATTCATTCTTAATGGCGTGGTGGGTTTACTGGGATTTGAAGCAAAAGGTTGGCAGACCTATGCCGTCGGTCTGGTGACGTGGGTGATTAGTTTCTGGCTGGCGGGGCTGATTATTCGTCGTCGCGATGAAGAAACTGAAAACGCCCAATAAGAATATTACCGGGCGTTTGAATATTACATTGTGGTTTTCAGTGCGTTATCTGCAGCGTGACGCTCCAGCGCCAGCTCAATCAAACGCGTGATCAGGTCGGTGTAACCCAGACCGCTGGCTTGCCACAACTTCGGATACATACTGATGTTGGTGAAGCCAGGCAGGGTGTTGATCTCGTTGATCACCACTTCGTTCTCTGGGGTTAAAAACACGTCTACACGCGCCATGCCTGCGCATCCCAACGTTTGATAGGCCTGAACGGCAATCGCCCGGATCTTATCGTTGATTTCTGGCGCAATGGCTGCCGGAACAACCACTTTCGCGCCATCTTCGTCAATGTACTTGGTGTCGTAGGCATAGAAATCGCTGGTGAGTACGATCTCGCCACAGGTGCTGGCTTGCGGATTGTCGTTGCCCAGAACTGCGCATTCGATCTCACGACCTTTGATCCCTTGCTCAACGATCACTTTATGGTCGAACTCGAACGCCAGATCGACGGCAATTGCGTACTGTTCTTCACTGGTTACTTTGCTGACACCAACAGAAGAGCCCTGATTAGCCGGTTTTACAAACAGCGGTAACCCCAGTTTAGACTCCACTTCGGCAAAACTGATGTTGTGACGATTAGCGCGCGTCAGGGTAATAAATGGCGCAATGTTCAGCCCGGCATCGCGCAGCAGACGTTTGGTGACATCTTTATCCATACAGGCCGCTGAAGCCAGAACATCAGAACCTACAAACGGTAAATTGGCGACCCGCAGCATTCCCTGCAAGGAACCATCTTCGCCCAGCGTACCGTGGACAATCGGGAAAATGACATCCACCGTCGGCAACGGCTGACCGTTTTGCGCGTCGATAAGCTGATGTTCATGTTTACCAGGCACCTGCGCAAGGCTGGTCGCCGAAGGGCGCAACGCAATATGGGCAGGATCGTCTGCATTTAGCAGATAATTGCTGGCATCGCTGACGTGCCATTGCCCTTGTTTATCAATGCCCAGCAGCACAACGTCGAAGCGACTTTTATCAATGGCATCGACAATGTTTTTTGCCGATTGCAGAGACACTTCATGTTCCGCTGATTTACCACCAAAAACGATTCCTACCCGCAGTTTTTCCATCTTAAAAACCTATCCCGTCTAACACAAAGTGCATACATTACCACGACAAAACGGGGGATTCGCGGCCTTCTGACAGAATGTTGCAATCTTCTGCTGACAAAGCGTGCAACGTAATGGTGAAAAAAGTGCGTTATCTCAATGATGTGCGCAAGATCACAAAAATGATGAACGGGAAGCTAATTTATTCCTGGCTTGTATGGCCATGCAGTGAGTTTTTTTCTCTTAATTATAAGTTAACGAAGAGAATATATTTCATAACTTTTATTTATAATAAAGGTTGATAATTAAAAGCCTATATTTTGTGTGGGTAATTATTAAAATAAGAGAAACGTTTCGCTGGTAATCAAACAAAAAATATTTGCGCAAAGTATTTCCTTTGTCATAAAAATAATACTTCCAGACACTATGAAGTTGTGAAACATAATGTTAACTTCTCCATACTTTGGATAAGGAAATACAGACATGAAAAATCTCATTGCTGAGTTGTTATTTAAGCTTGCCCAAAAAGAAGAAGAGTCGAAAGAACTGTGCGCGCAGGTAGAAGCTTTGGAGATTATCGTCACGGCAATGCTTCGCAATATGGCGCAAAATGACCAACAGAGGTTGATTGATCAGGTAGAGGGGGCGCTGTACGAGGTAAAGCCCGATGCCAGCATTCCTGACGACGATACGGAGCTGCTGCGCAATTATGTAAAGAAGTTATTGAAGCATCCTCGTCAGTAAAAAGTTAATCTTTTCAACAGCTGTCATAAAGCTGTCACGGCCGAGACTTATAGTCGCTTTGTTTTTATTTTTAATGTATTTGTACATGGAGAAAATAAAGTGAAACAAAGCACTATTGCACTGGCACTCTTACCGTTACTGTTTTCCCCTGTGACAAAAGCCCGGACACCAGAAATGCCTGTTCTGGAAAACCGGGCTGCTCAGGGCGATATTACTGCACCCGGCGGTGCTCGCCGCTTAACGGGTGATCAGACCGCCGCTCTGCGTGATTCTCTTAGCGATAAACCTGCAAAAAATATTATTTTGCTGATTGGCGATGGGATGGGGGACTCGGAAATTACTGCCGCACGCAATTATGCCGAAGGTGCGGGCGGCTTTTTTAAAGGTATCGATGCCTTACCGCTTACCGGACAATACACACACTATGCGCTGAATAAAAAAACCGGCAAACCGGACTACGTCACCGACTCGGCTGCATCAGCAACCGCCTGGTCAACTGGTGTCAAAACCTATAACGGCGCGCTGGGCGTCGATATTCACGAAAAAGATCACCCAACGATTCTGGAAATGGCAAAAGCCGCAGGTCTGGCGACCGGTAACGTTTCTACCGCAGAGTTGCAGGATGCCACGCCCGCTGCGCTGGTGGCGCATGTGACCTCGCGCAAATGCTACGGTCCGAGTGCGACCAGTGAAAAATGTCCGGGTAACGCTCTGGAAAAAGGCGGAAAAGGATCGATTACCGAACAGCTGCTTAACGCCCGTGCCGATGTTACGCTTGGCGGCGGTGCAAAAACCTTTGCTGAAACGGCAACCGCCGGTGAATGGCAGGGAAAAACGCTGCGTGAACAGGCACTGGCGCGTGGTTATCAGTTGGTGAGCGATGCTGCCTCGCTAAATGCGGTGACGGAAGCGAATCAGCAAAAACCCCTATTAGGACTGTTTGCTGACGGCAATATGCCAGTGCGCTGGCAAGGACCGAAAGCAACGTACCACGGTAATATAGATAAGCCCGCAGTCACCTGTACACCTAATCCGCAACGTAATGACAGTGTACCGACCCTGGCGCAGATGACCGACAAAGCCATTGAATTGTTGAGTAAAAATGAGAAAGGCTTTTTCCTGCAAGTTGAAGGTGCATCAATCGATAAACAGGATCACGCTGCGAATCCTTGTGGGCAAATTGGCGAGACGGTCGACCTCGATGAAGCCGTACAACGTGCGCTGGAATTCGCTAAAAAGGATGGCAACACGCTGGTCATAGTCACCGCTGATCACGCCCACGCCAGCCAGATTGTCGCGCCGGACACCAAAGCGCCGGGCCTCACCCAGGCGCTAAATACCAAAGATGGCGCAGTGATGGTGATGAGTTACGGGAACTCCGAAGAGGATTCACAAGAACATACCGGCAGTCAGTTGCGTATTGCAGCGTATGGCCCACATGCCGCCAATGTCGTTGGACTGACCGACCAGACCGATCTCTTCTACACCATGAAAGCCGCCCTGGGGCTGAAATAAAACCGCGCCCGGCGGTGAATTTTCGCTGTCGGGTGGTTTTTTTGCTGTTAGCAACCAGACTTAATGGCAGATCACGGGCGCAAACGCTCATGGTTAAAACATGAAGAGGGATGGTGCTATGAAAATAACATTACTGGTTACCTTGCTTTTCGGACTGGTTTTTTTAACCACCGTCGGCGCTGCCGAGAGAACCTTAACCCCGCAACAACAGCGTATGACCTCCTGTAATCAGCAGGCGACGGCGCAGGCGTTGAAAGGGGATGCTCGTAAGACCTACATGAGTGATTGCCTGAAGAACAGCAAGTCTGCGCCTGGTGAAAAAAGTTTGACGCCACAGCAGCAAAAGATGCGCGAATGTAATAATCAAGCAACGCAACAATCTCTGAAAGGTGATGATCGTAATAAGTTTATGAGCGCCTGCCTCAAGAAAGCCGCCTGATACCTGATAGTGCTAACGGGTGAGCTACGAAAATGGCTCACCCGAAATTTCATACTTCTGCCTTTAGCCCCGTCTCTATAATTTGGGAAAATTGTTTCTGAATGTTCCCAAAAATAATGAATGATGAAAACTTTTTCAAAAAAGCGGCGGCGCATGGGGAGGAACCTCCTTTAACTCCTCAAAACGAACATCAGCGGTCCGGGCTGCGCTTCGCCCGTCGCGTCAGACTACCCCGCGCGGTTGGCCTGGCTGGCATGTTCTTACCGATTGCTTCAACGCTGGTTTCGCACCCGCCGCCGGGCTGGTGGTGGCTGGTGTTGGTCGGCTGGGCGTTCGTCTGGCCGCATTTAGCCTGGCAGATAGCGAGCAGGGCCGTCGATCCGCTTAGCCGGGAAATTTACAACTTAAAAACCGATGCAGTATTAGCGGGAATGTGGGTAGGCGTAATGGGCGTAAACGTGCTGCCTTCCACCGCGATGTTGATGATTATGTGTCTGAATTTGATGGGGGCAGGCGGCCCCCGTCTGTTTGTCGCGGGTCTGGTGTTGATGGTGGTTTCCTGCCTTGTCACCCTCGAACTGACGGGCATTACCGTGTCGTTCAATAGTGCGCCGCTGGAATGGTGGCTCTCCCTTCCCATTATCGTCATTTATCCTCTGCTGTTTGGCTGGGTCAGCTACCAGACGGCGACTAAACTGGCGGAACATAAACGCAGGTTGCAGGTCATGAGTACCCGCGACGGTATGACGGGCGTGTATAACCGACGTCATTGGGAAACTATGTTACGCAATGAATTTGATAACTGTCGGCGGCATAACCGCGATGCGACATTACTGATTATCGATATCGACCATTTCAAGAGCATCAACGATACCTGGGGCCATGATGTGGGCGATGAAGCGATTGTGGCGCTTACCCGACAGTTACAAATAACCCTGCGCGGTAGCGATGTGATTGGTCGGTTTGGCGGCGATGAGTTTGCGGTAATCATGTCCGGTACGCCAGCTGAGAGCGCCATTACCGCCATGTTACGAGTGCATGAAGGGCTAAATACATTACGTCTGCCGAATACGCCACAGGTAACTTTACGGATTAGTGTGGGGGTTGCGCCGCTGAACCCACAAATGAGTCACTATCGTGAGTGGTTGAAATCGGCAGATTTGGCGCTTTACAAAGCAAAGAAAGCCGGACGTAACCGCACCGAAGTGGCGGCCTGACGTCCGGCAAAAGTCATCAGGATTTACTGAGTTTTTCTGATTTTTCCATACACTTCGTCATCGCTTCGATCACTGCGGCACGGAAGCCTTTCTCTTCCAGTACGCGTACCGCCTCAATGGTGGTGCCTCCCGGTGAGCAGACCATATCTTTCAGTGCCCCTGGATGTTCTCCCGTTTCCAGCACCATTTTTGCGGAACCCATTACCGCCTGAGCGGCAAATTTATACGCCTGGGCGCGTGGCATCCCGCCCAGCACGGCGGCGTCGGCCATCGCTTCGATAAACATAAAGACGTAGGCTGGCGAAGAACCGCTCACACCGACCACCGGGTGGATCATCGGCTCGGCAATTACTTCCGCTTCGCCAAAGCAGCGGAAAATATTCAGCACATCAGCGGTATCTTCTGGGGTTACCAGCGCGTTTGGCGTTACGGAGGTCATCCCGGCATTAACCAGCGCGGGAGTGTTCGGCATGGCGCGGATAATTTTCCGGTCATGGCCCAGCGCGCGGGCAAGCTGGTCGAGTGTGATACCTGCAGCAATAGAAACGACCAGAGAGTCTTTATTCAGGCTGGAGGTGATTTCGCTAAGCACTTTAATCATGATGCCAGGTTTAACGGCGGCAAAAATGATGTCGGCGATTTGCGCCACTTCTTGCGCCGATTCTGCGGCGTTGATGCCGAACTGGTCATGCAGGGCGGCGACTTTATCCGGGGAGGGGGTATATACCCAGATTTGCCCTGGAAGCACCTGACCGCTGGCAATCAGACCGCCGAGAATGGCTTTTCCCATATTGCCGCAGCCAATAAAACCGATTTTCTTTTCCATTGCCTCACTCCTGCCGTGAAATTCATTGTTTTGATAATCGCTGGCAGAAGCATAAACAGAACTATGCCGGAAGGCAAAAGCGCGACACAATAGAGGATTACCCAACAAAGGATGACTTTATGACAATTTGGGTGGATGCCGACGCGTGTCCCAATGTAATTAAAGAGATTTTGTATCGCGCGGCGGAACGTATGCAGATGCCGCTGGTACTGGTAGCAAACCAGAGTTTACGCGTGCCGCCATCGCGATTTATTCGTACGCTGCGCGTCGCGGCAGGTTTCGACGTTGCCGATAACGAAATTGTCCGGCAGTGTGAAGCGGGCGATTTGGTGATCACCGCAGATATACCTTTGGCTGCTGAAGCCATCGAGAAAGGCGCGGCGGCGCTTAATCCACGCGGCGAACGTTACACGCCAGCGACCATTCGTGAGCGCCTGACGATGCGCGATTTTATGGATACCTTACGTGCCAGTGGGATCCAGACCGGAGGACCAGATAGTCTTTCACAACGTGACCGCCAGGCCTTTGCTGCGGAGCTGGAGAAGTGGTGGCTGGAAGTGCAACGTAGTCGTGGCTGAATGTAATTTATTATTTACACTTCATTCTTGAATATTTATTGGTATAGTAAGGGATGTATTGAGATTTTCACTTTAAGTGGAATTTTTTCTTTACAATCGAAATTGTACTAGTTTGATGGTATGATCGCTATTCTCATGATATCGGCTTTCGCCGCATTGCGACCTATTGGGGAAAACCCACGATGACACAACCTCTTTTTCTGATCGGGCCTCGGGGCTGTGGTAAAACAACGGTCGGAATGGCCCTTGCCGATTCGCTTAACCGTCGGTTTGTCGATACCGACCAGTGGTTGCAATCACAGCTCAATATGACGGTCGCGGAGATCGTCGAAAGGGAAGAGTGGGCGGGATTCCGCGCCAGAGAAACGGCGGCGCTGGAAGCGGTAACTGCGCCATCCACCGTTATCGCTACAGGCGGCGGCATTATTCTGACGGAATTTAATCGTCACTTCATGCAAAATAACGGGATCGTGGTTTATTTGTGTGCGCCAGTATCAGTCCTGGTTAACCGACTGCAAGCTGCACCGGAAGAAGATTTACGGCCAACCTTAACGGGAAAACCGCTGAGCGAAGAAGTTCAGGAAGTGCTGGAAGAACGCGATGTGCTATATCGCGAAGTTGCGCATATTATTATCGACGCAACAAACGAACCCAGCCAGGTGATTTCTGAAATTCGCAGTGCCCTGGCACAGACGATCAATTGTTGATTTTCGAGCGCCTATACTTAACGTTCATCCCGTGAAATAAGGAAGAACGATGCCAACGAAACCGCCTTATCCTCGTGAAGCATATATAGTGACGATTGAAAAAGGAAAACCAGGACAGACGGTAACCTGGTACCAACTCAGAGCCGATCATCCTAAACCAGACTCGTTGATCAGTGAACATCCGACCGCTCAGGAAGCGATGGATGCGAAAAAACGCTATGAGGACCCTGACAAAGAGTGACCGCATCAGACTGCTCGGAAGGGATTCTGAGTGCCACCACAAGGGATCTGCGTCACATTTTTCACAATTCATGTTTTTCAAATAATTAGAATATTAAACAATAACAATCCATTACTGGAATCATTTGGAATCTTTACATTATGCCGTGCAGGTCTGCTGCTACGCTTTTTGTCATTTGTAGCACAGGTAAGTGTCAGCAGTGGTGCTTAGCGCTTGCCCGGTAATTAACGACGAAATAAAAGTAAGGTGGAAGAACAATGAGTGCGTCGTTGGCGATCCTGACCATCGGCATTGTACCTATGCAGGAAGTTTTGCCGCTCCTGACAGAATACATTGACGAAGATAATATTTCCCATCATAGCCTGCTGGGGAAGTTAAGCCGCGAAGAAGTGATGGCGGAGTACGCGCCAGAAGCAGGTGAAGACACAATTCTCACATTATTAAATGACAACCAGCTGGCCCATGTTTCGCGTCGCAAAGTGGAACGAGACCTGCAAGGTGTGGTTGAAGTGCTCGATAATCAGGGTTATGACGTCATTTTATTAATGAGTACAGCAAACATTAGTAGTATGACTGCGCGTAATACGATCTTTCTTGAGCCGTCGCGAATATTGCCTCCGCTGGTTTCCTCTATTGTTGAAGATCATCAGGTGGGGGTTATCGTACCGGTTGAGGAGTTGCTGACCGTTCAGGCGCAAAAATGGCAAATTTTGCAGAAACCGCCAGTATTTTCATTGGGTAACCCCATTCATGATTCGGAACAAAAAATCATTGATGCCGGGAAAGAATTACTGGCAAAAGGTGCAGATGTCATCATGCTGGATTGTTTGGGATTTAACCAGCGTCATCGCGATTTACTGCAAAAACAGCTCGATGTTCCTGTCTTGCTCTCTAACGTATTGATTGCACGGCTGGCTGCGGAATTACTGGTGTAATTTTGCGTGACAGCCAGCGCCTCTGGCCCCTATAGTGAAGTAGATGTTCAACTATCAGACAGGGCCAGTTTATGCTTCAAAGTAATGAGTACTTTTCCGGCAAAGTGAAATCGATCGGCTTTTCCAGCAGCAGCACTGGTCGCGCCAGCGTGGGTGTTATGGTTGAAGGCGAATACACCTTCAGCACCGCTGAGCCTGAAGAGATGACGGTAATCAGTGGTGCGCTGAATGTGTTACTGCCTGACGCGACCGACTGGCAAGTGTATGAAGCCGGTTCGGTGTTTAATGTTCCCGGTCACAGCGAGTTTCATCTGCAAGTTGCCGAACCCACCTCTTATCTGTGCCGCTATCTGTAATTCCTCGCCTTCCCCATGAACGGGAGGGCATTTTTCTGAAATATCCTCTCTTTAACCCATAATAATATTTCCGTTGCTGCGATTTTTTCGATTTCCGATATATTCATAATTCATCAAGGTTGATATAAATATCAGTGAAGATCTCCAGATATTGTTGCGTAACTGGCGACGATAAAAGATAAATCAGATGATGAATGGTGGCGTGCATTGCTGCAAAGTCGCAATGATCATTTGAGCCAAACGGCATTGCGCCACGCACATACCCCGGTGTTGTTAACGACATTGACTGAGTCTCAGGATCGGTCGCTGGCTATTAATAATCCACAGCTGGCTGCCGATGTGAAAACGGTGTGGCTAAAAGAGGAGCCATCATTACTTTTATTTGTCGATCAACCCGCTCTTTCGCAGTTACGGGATTTAGTGAAAACCGGGGCAACGCGAAAAATTCGCAATGAAGCGCGTCACCGGCTTGAGGAAAAACAATGACACAACGCCCCTGGAGCAAGTTACAGCGTAAAACGCATAATATTGCTGCGCTAAGAATTATTGCCCGCTGTAGCTAACAATTATATTCCTGGTGTGGCTTCGTACGCCGGATAAGACGCGGCAGGCGTCGCATCCGGCATTAAAGGTAAATCAGCAATTAACGTTGTGCCTCGCCACCTAATCCTTCAATCAGGTTTTGAATTAACGCTGCCAGTTCACCAGTCATCAGGATGAAATCGGCATCAAAGCGCTGGGCGAAATCTTCACGGTCGATATCTTCGTTTTGATCGCGCAGCTCGTCGCAGAACTTCAGACGCTTGAGCGAACCATCGTCGCACATCACAAACTGAATGCGCTGCTGCCAGTCGAGCGCCAGTTTAGTCACCACTTTTCCGGCTTCGATGTGATTAGTGATCTCTTCGCTGGTCAGATCTTGTTTCTTCGCGCGGATCACTCCACCATCTTCCAGCAGCGATTTCAGCTCGGCTTCATCAAGCAGCTGGAAGCCCTGTGCTGCGCTGCCGGAGCGTACCCATTCGGTCAACGTCAGTTCAATCGGGTTTTCCATGCTTAATGGTACAACCGGTAACGACCCCAGGCTTTTACGCAGTAATGCCAGCGTATCTTCCGCTTTTTTGGCACTGGCGCAGTCCACCATAATCAAACCGTTAACCGTGTCGATCCACATCATTGTCTGGCTAAAACGGCTGAAAGCACGCGGCAGCAGAGAATGCAGCACTTCGTCTTTCAGCGAATCTTTTTCGGTTTTCTTCAGCTTACGCGCCTGTTCCGCTTCCAGTTTGGCGATTTTCGCTTCCAGCGCCTGTTTAATCACCGGAGACGGGAGGATTTTTTCTTCTTTGCGCGCGCAGATAACAATTTGACCATTGGCAACGTGCGTTAACGCATCGCTGTGCGATCCCATCGGAGGAACCCAGCCCATCTTCGCCATGTCCTGGCTGCCGCATGGGGTAAATGCCATCGAGGCTAGCTGTTTTTCCATCTCTTCTGCACGCAACGAAATCTCGCGGCTAAGACGGTAAACCATTAAATTTTTGAACCACAGCATGATAATTTCCACGGCCTTGTCGTTAAATTTAGCGGGCATGATAACGAATTGTCGGCGGCCTTGCATTGCCAATCCGGTTGTCCGTCTCTACGCTATTGATATTGAAAAAAATAAGGAGAGTACCGTGCGTATAGGTATCGATTTAGGCGGCACCAAAACTGAAGTGATTGCACTGGGCGATGCAGGGGAGCAGTTGTACCGCCATCGTCTGCCCACGCCGCGTGATGATTACCGGCAGACTATTGAAACGATCGCCACGTTGGTTGATATGGCGGAGCAGGCGACAGGGCAGCGCGGAACGGTAGGTATGGGCATTCCTGGTTCGATTTCGCCCTACACCGGTGTGGTGAAGAATGCCAATTCAACCTGGCTTAACGGTCAGCCATTCGATAAAGACTTAAGCGCGCGGTTGCAGCGGGAAGTGCGGCTGGCAAATGACGCCAACTGTCTGGCGGTTTCAGAAGCAGTAGATGGCGCGGCAGCGGGAGCGCAGACGGTATTTGCCGTGATTATCGGCACGGGATGCGGCGCGGGCGTGGCATTCAATGGGCGGGCGCATATCGGCGGCAATGGCACGGCAGGTGAGTGGGGACACAATCCGCTACCGTGGATGGACGAAGACGAACTGCGTTATCGCGAGGAAGTCCCTTGTTATTGCGGTAAACAAGGTTGTATTGAAACCTTTATTTCGGGCACGGGATTCGCGACGGATTATCATCGTTTGAGCGGACATGCGCTGAAAGGCAGTGAAATTATCCGCCTGGTTGAAGAAAGCGATCCGGTAGCGGAACTGGCATTGCGTCGCTACGAGCTGCGGCTGGCAAAATCGCTGGCACATGTCGTGAATATTCTCGATCCGGATGTGATTGTCCTGGGGGGCGGGATGAGCAATGTCGACCGTTTATATCAAACGGTTCCGCAGTTGATTAAACAATTTGTCTTCGGCGGCGAATGTGAAACGCCGGTGCGTAAGGCGAAGCACGGTGATTCCAGCGGCGTACGCGGCGCTGCGTGGTTATGGCCACAAGAGTAAAAAACCCAGGCAATTGGCGCATCATGCCTGATGCGACGCTTGCCGCGTCTTATCAGGCCTGCAAAATGTGCCGGAAACGCAGGCCGATAACGCGTTCATGCCGCATCCGGCAATAAGCAACGCGCAACGTGACAGTAATCTACCCCAGTGGTTTCGCCAGCACCGGACTATCCGCCGCTTGCTGGCGCTTATAGCGACCATACAGCAGCAACGACGACATCGCAGCAAACGAAAGCAGGGCGGCAGGCAGCGCCACGTAATTATATGCCAGCCCCAGCGTCAGCATCATACCACCGCAATATGCGCCGACGGCGCTACCGAGGTTAAACGCTATTTGCCCACCTGCGGCACCTAATAACTCTCCGCCTTTGGCGTTTTGCAGTAACAATATTTGCAGAGGTGCTGAAAGGGCAAATAATCCCGCGCAACAAATAAAAGCAAAAATAAGCGACGTTATTTTCATGCCGCCGCAGAAAAAAAGCATCAGCAGTGCCAGTACAATGATAAAGTCAGTCACTGCTGCAATGCGCAGTGGTGAATAACGTCCTGAAATCCGGCCACTTAGCACATTCCCCAGCACCATCCCTAGCCCCACTAACATCATAATAAAGGTCATCGCCGTTTCCGAAAAACCGGAAATAAACATCATGTATGGCTTTACGTAGCTGAACCAGGCAAATACACCTGCGTTGCCAAACATGGTGGCGGCGAAAATTAACCACGGGGCAGGGCTGCGTAAAAAGTGAAATTGTTCGCGTAGTTTTCCTTTCGCCTCGTCGCGAATATCCGGCACCCAAAAATAGACCGATGCCATCACCGCAATATTAAAAACAGCGATCAACAAAAAGGTGTAACGCCAGCTAAATTCCTGACTTAAATACGTTCCCAGCGGAATGCCCAGCAAATTGGCGACTGTCATCCCGGAAACCATCCCCGCCACGGCGGCGGTGACTTTTCCGGGTTTGATAATTTTTGATAACACGATCGCTCCGACGCCAAAAAATGCGCCATGCGGAAAGCCGGATACCAGCCGACCAATGGCGAGCATCAGGTAAGACGAAGAGAGCGTGAACATGGCGTTGCCAATGACGCACAACGCCACCAGAAACAATAAGATATGTTTGAGTGAGTAGCGACTGGAAAAAAGCGCGATGATTGGCGCACCGACCACCACCCCCAGCGCATAATACGAGATCATATGCCCGGCGGCAGGAATCGAAATTCCTACGTTATGCGCCAGCTCCGTGAGCACGCCCATAATGCCAAATTCGGCCATCCCCAAACCAAACGTGCCCAGAGCCAAAGATAAAATAACTTTTTTCATACCACCATCACAACCACCAGAACGGCTACTAATCACCGTAGCCAATAAAGTGATAGCTTGCAGGATAACGACCAGCGAGGCCAAGAGATAATTCGCCCCTCTGTATTCATTATCCTGCTGAATAGTTATTTCACTGCAAACGCACTTTCCAGTTTGCTGTAGCCCAGGCCGTTGATCTTCTTCACTTTGATCTGCACCGGAATACGCTCTTTCATCGCTTCAACGTGGCTAATCACACCGATGGTTTTGCCACTGGCATTCAGGGCATCCAGCGCATCAAGGGCGGTATCCAGCGTTTCGCTATCCAGCGTGCCAAAACCTTCATCAAGGAACAGCGAGTCAATACGCGTTTTATGGCTGACCAGATCCGAAAGCGCCAGCGCCAGCGCCAGACTGACGAGGAAACTTTCGCCGCCGGAAAGGGTACGGGTATCGCGTACCGCATCTGCCTGCCAGGTATCAACAACCTCGACTTCCAGCGCCTCGCTGGCTTTGCGCTGTAACAGATAGCGCCCGTGCAGCCGGGTAAGTTGCTGATTAGCGAGATGGACTAAATTATCCAGCGTCAGCCCCTGGGCAAACTTGCGGAATTTATCGCCCTCTTTGGAACCTATTAGCGAATTCAGATATCCCCAGTCCTCAACCTGCTGCGTCATTTGAGCAATTTGCTGCATTAAGGTTTGTTGTTGCTGACGGTTGTCTGCATCCTGCTTCAGCTGCTGGCGAATCTCGCCCTGACTGGTGGTATTTTCACGCAACTTTTGCTGAGTTTGCGCTAACTCTTGCTGAATCTGCTCCACCGTCACACTGAGATCCAGGCCGTCAGGTCGGTGTTGCTGATGCTGTGCCAGCGCTTCTGCTGTCTGAGTGACCAGCGTTTGCGCCTGACGGCGCTGGTTTTCCAGATTCTGCTTGAGCTGTTCCAGCTGCGTTAGTGTTTGTTCATCCATTAGCGCCGCAAGGAACGCCTGTTGATCGTCAAAGACGCTCGCCTGTAGCGCGGTGTCAAACTGCGCCTGGGCTTTTTGCAGACTTTGCGCCGCCAGAACATCCTGTTGCTGTAAGGTCTGCTGCTGGCTGTGTAATGCGAGACATTGTTCATGAACCTGCCGCCAGTTTTCCAGCGCCACAGTTTCTTCGCTGTGCGGGAGTTCATCACTTTGCGGCAACGTTTCCAGAATCGGCGTCAGTTGCTGAATACGGTTTTGCAGCGCGGTTAATTCGTTCTGGCGTTGCTGCCAGCTCTGCGCTTCTTGCTGACGCGTCGCCAACCAGCTCTCTTCTTCATCTTCCTGTGGCAATGTCAGTGCATAACCCGCCAATGCCGTTAAGAGCTGCTGCTGGCGTTGTTCAATTTGCTGTTGATACTGGATAATTTGCTGATTATGCGCGGCAATCTGCCCTTGTAATTCATGCCGTTGGCTGAGTAACCGCAGCTGGCGTTCGTGCTCATCTTGTGCATCTAGCCACGGTTGAATATCGTCCTGTGGCTGCAAGGTGATATTGAGGCTGGCCGTGACGGCTTGCCATTGTTGAGTAAGTGCTTGCTCATCTTGTCGGAGGCTTTGCGCTTCGTTTTCATCACGCTGAAGTTGCTTTGTTAAGGCGTCCAGTTGCCCACGTAGCGTCGCACCTTCTTCACCGAGCTTTTTAACTTCGTTTTCCAGCGCCAGTAATCGAGACTGATTAACGCCAGGCTCCAGCGCCTGATACGCCTCGACCGCCGGGTGGCTGGTGGAACCACAAAGTGGACAAGGCTGACCCGCCTGTAACTGTGCACGTTGAGCTTCCAGCGTTTTGATGCGCGCTTCCTGCTCGCAAATGGTTTTCACATCGGCAAGTTGCTGCATCTTTTCTTTATAACGCTGGCGCATTTCGTTAAGTGCGGCGTTACGTTGCGTCTGTTCCAGAGTGACATTCTGGATAGCGACCTGTAACTGCGCCAGACGTTTTTGTTGGGGAACAATCTGTCCATGCAGCGCGACCAGGCGCTGACGCAGTGGGCGTTGCTCGGCATGTTGCGCCAGGGCGGTAGCAACTTCATCGGCGGGTAACGTCAACGTAATCGCCGCAAGCGCATTAAGTTTTTGCTCTGCATGGGTTAACTGTTGCTGCCATTGCCGCAGATGCTCGCGATCGCTGGTTTGTTGGGAGAACTGCGCACGCCAACCCGCCAGTTCGTTGTTCCACTGACGGAAGCGGTCGTGTTCCTGTAGCCAGGCATTCAGACTTTGTTGCTGCTGCTGTAATTCTGCTGACTGCTTCGCCGCGTGGTGGCGAATGCTCGCCCGAAGCGCCATTGTGCTCTGTAAGCGAGTATTTACTTCTTCAATCTGCTGGCGAGTATGCGCCAGCGCCGCGCTGTGTTCTGCGATGCGTTCCCAGTGCGGACGAAGATTTCGTGCCGGTTGTGCCAGACTGAGCGCCGCAAGTTGAGGTTGCGCTATTTCTTCTTCGGCTAATGCCTGTTGCAAGGCCTGTTGACGGCGGCTGGCTTCTTGCTGCAATTCGTCCAGACGCGTTAACCAGTTTAGTGATTGTTGTTCTTGCTGCTGCGCGGTAAGTAACTGTTTTTCTTCGTCAGTAAGTACCTGCAAACTCGCTGTCAGCGATTGCACTTGTTCTGGCGTGAGCAACGCGACGCCGCTGGCCTGCGCTTGCAGCTTCTCCAGCTCTGTGCGGGCCGATTTGTGCTGCTCAAAAACCATCGCCGAGATTTTCCCGTAGATTTCAGTGCCGGTTAACTCCTCGAGCAATTCCGCGCGTTCTTTGGGTTTGGCATTCAGGAAGACAGCAAATTGCCCCTGCGAAAGCAGCATCGAACGGGTGAAGCGCCCGTAATCCAGTCCGGTTAACGTCGCCGTCAGTTCCAGCTTATCTTTCACTTTGTCGGCGAGAATTTTGCCGTCTGCGCAGCGCGCCAGCTCTACGCGTGGCACCTGCAAATTACCGTCCGGCTGGTTACGCGCCCGATTCTGGCTCCAGAACGCGCGATACGCTTCACCTTTGACTTCAAACTCCACTTCCGCCAGACATTCGGCGGTATCGCGAGTCATGAGATCATTTTGCGATTGTGAAACGTTAGAGAGGCGCGGGGTTTCGTGATACAGCGCCAGACAAATGGCGTCCAGCAGGGTGGTTTTCCCCGCACCGGTTGGGCCGGTAATAGCAAACAGCCCGTTGCTGGCGAACGGCTCGCGGGTGAAATCAATCTTCCATTCGCCTTTTAATGAGTTCAGGTTTTTCAGGCGCAGGCTGAGAATTTTCATGCTTCGTGTTCTCCGGCGAGGCTATGCAATGTCGTGGCGAAAAGATGCTGCAGACGTTGCTGCTGTGATTCATCCAGTTCTTCCAGTGCCAGACGGCGATTGAACACCTCTTCGACGCTGAGTTCGCTGAGGGTTTCACGCTGTTGGCTGGCTAACACACGCTCGCGCTGTTCACGACCCCGGCGTACCAGCAATACTTCAACGGGCAATGATTCGGTTAATGCCTGGATTTTGCGCTGAATATCATGCAGATACTCATCAGTAGTGATTTCGATATCCAGCCAGACAGGTGGCTCCTGTGATACATCGCGCCACTGTTCCAGCTGTTCGGTAATCGACGCCAGATCGCCTTTCAGCACCGCCATGGGTTGCGTTACCGGTACGTTCAGGTTTTCCACGCTCTCTAATTTGCCGTTTGAAAATGTCACCAGATGGACATATTTACTCTTACCGCATTCATCAAAACTCAGTGGAATGGGGGAACCGCAATAGCGAACATGTTCCATGCCGCCAATAATCTGCGCGCGGTGAATATGCCCGAGCGCGATGTAGTCGGCTGGTGGAAAGTTTTGTGCCGGAAACGCGTCCAGCGTGCCAATATAAATGTCACGCACGGCGTCACTTTTACTGGCACCCACGGTCGTTAAATGTCCCGTGGCGATGATGGGCAGAGGCTGATCGCCGCGCAGTTTGCAGGCATCGGCATAATGTTGTTGATAATAATCAGTAATAGCCGCCAGCAAATGCTGCTGTTTTTCAATACCGTTAA
Organism: Escherichia sp. WS1451; assembly: GCF_046487365.1. Taxonomy (NCBI): domain Bacteria; kingdom Pseudomonadati; phylum Pseudomonadota; class Gammaproteobacteria; order Enterobacterales; family Enterobacteriaceae; genus Escherichia; species Escherichia sp. WS1451. The sequence continues at coordinate 103,927 of NZ_JBJQJP010000006.1, read as the reverse complement.
GCCCCGCCTGGCTGGTAATAATGTCACGCGGGCGTAAAAAAGGTATGGGACACAGCACTGCGCCTGGCGTCCCGTCGCGACGAGGCAAGATTTGCGGCGCATGTCCGGCGCTGGCGACCACGGTAGTATTGAGGAACGCCATGATATCGCGCGATTCATTCAGCGTGGCGACCGAGTCATGGTTTCCTGCCAGTACCACCAGATGACAGCCAGTTTGCTGTAAATTGACAACAAAACGGTTGTATAACGTGCGGGCGTAACTGGGCGGCGAGCCGGTATCGAAAACATCACCGGCAACAATAATCGCATCCACCTGATGGATCTGTGCTGTCTCCAGCAGCCAGTCAAGAAAAGCCTGATGTTCGGCTTCGCGGCTCTTACTGTAGAAGTTCTGGCCGAGATGCCAGTCTGAGGTGTGAAGGATGCGCATAACGGTTCCCTGGCGAAAAAGCATGGGCGCGATTATACCCAAACAGATGTGCCATTTGCTTTTTTCTGCGCCACGGAAATCAATAACCTGAAGATATGTGCGACGAGCTTTTCATAAATCTGTCATAAATCTGACGCATAATGACGTCGCATTAATGATCGCAACCTATTTATTACAACAGGGCAAATCATGGCGAGACGTATTCTGGTCGTAGAAGATGAAGCACCAATTCGCGAAATGGTCTGCTTCGTGCTCGAACAAAATGGCTTTCAGCCGGTCGAAGCGGAAGATTATGACAGTGCTGTGAATCAACTGAATGAACCCTGGCCGGATTTAATTCTCCTTGACTGGATGTTACCTGGCGGCTCCGGTATCCAGTTCATCAAACACCTCAAGCGCGAGTCGATGACCCGGGATATTCCAGTGGTGATGTTGACCGCCAGAGGGGAAGAAGAAGATCGCGTGCGCGGCCTTGAAACCGGTGCGGATGACTATATCACCAAGCCGTTTTCGCCGAAGGAGCTGGTGGCGCGAATCAAAGCGGTAATGCGCCGTATTTCGCCAATGGCGGTGGAAGAGGTGATCGAGATGCAGGGGCTCAGTCTCGACCCGACATCTCACCGGGTGATGGCGGGCGAAGAACCGCTGGAGATGGGGCCGACAGAATTTAAACTGCTGCACTTTTTTATGACGCATCCTGAGCGCGTGTACAGCCGCGAGCAGCTGTTAAACCACGTCTGGGGAACCAACGTGTATGTGGAAGATCGTACAGTCGATGTCCACATTCGTCGCCTGCGTAAAGCACTGGAGCCCGGCGGGCATGACCGCATGGTGCAGACCGTGCGCGGTACAGGATATCGTTTTTCAACCCGCTTTTAACGCCTTGCTCATCGGACGCAGAGCAGGGCTTATGAATTCTTAACTGGAGTATCTTACGTGCTGGAACGGCTGTCGTGGAAAAGGCTGGTGCTGGAGCTGCTACTTTGCTGCCTCCCGGCTTTCATCCTGGGTGCATTTTTTGGTTACCTGCCCTGGTTTTTGCTGGCATCGGTAACGGGACTGCTTATCTGGCATTTCTGGAATTTATTGCGCCTTTCATGGTGGCTGTGGGTGGATCGTAGTATGACCCCGCCACCGGGGCGTGGTAGCTGGGAACCGCTGCTATACGGCTTACACCAGATGCAGCTGCGAAATAAAAAACGCCGCCGCGAACTGGGCAATCTGATTAAACGCTTTCGTAGTGGCGCGGAGTCGCTGCCCGACGCGGTAGTGCTGACCACGGAAGAGGGCGGTATTTTCTGGTGTAACGGTCTGGCGCAACAGATTCTTGGTTTGCGCTGGCCGGAAGATAACGGGCAGAACATCCTTAACCTGCTGCGTTACCCGGAGTTTACGCAATATCTGAAAACGCGTGATTTTTCTCGCCCGCTTAATCTGGTGCTCAACACCGGGCGGCATCTGGAAATTCGCGTCATGCCTTATACCCACAAACAGTTGCTGATGGTGGCGCGTGATGTCACGCAAATGCATCAACTGGAAGGGGCGCGGCGTAACTTTTTTGCCAACGTGAGCCATGAGTTACGTACGCCATTGACCGTGTTACAGGGTTACCTGGAGATGATGGATGAGCAACCGCTGGAAGGCGCGGTACGTGAAAAAGCGTTGCACACCATGCGCGAGCAGACACAGCGGATGGAAGGGCTGGTGAAGCAATTGCTGACGCTGTCGAAAATAGAAGCCGCACCGACGCAGTTGCTCAATGAAAAGGTTGATGTGCCGATGATGCTGCGCGTTGTTGAGCGTGAGGCTCAGACTCTGAGTCAGAAAAAACAGACATTTACCTTTGAGATAGATAACGGCCTCAAGGTGTCAGGCAGCGAAGATCAGCTACGCAGTGCGATTTCGAACCTGGTCTATAACGCCGTGAATCATACGCCGGAAGGCACGCATATCACCGTACGCTGGCAGCGAGTGCCGCATGGTGCCGAATTTAGCGTTGAAGATAACGGACCGGGCATTGCACCGGAGCATATTCCGCGCCTGACCGAGCGTTTTTATCGCGTTGATAAAGCGCGTTCCCGGCAAACCGGTGGTAGCGGATTAGGGTTAGCGATCGTGAAACATGCGGTGAATCATCACGAAAGTCGCCTGAATATTGAGAGTACAGTAGGAAAAGGTACACGTTTCAGTTTTGTTATCCCGGAACGTTTAATTGCCAAAAACAGCGATTAATTCGCCTTTGTCATCTTTTATTGCCATAAGCCAGCCGATGCTGGCTTATTTTCTTTGCAGTCGAAATACGGGCGTTAGATTTTACAATGGTTGGTGATTTTTTGTTCGCATGATTAGCCATGTCTTTTTCATTGAAATAGTGTTTTATACTGGTTGGTGATTTCTTATCGCTATATACCTCTGGTTTTTAGATCCCTTCTTGCTTTAAAACGTTATAAGCGTTTAAATTGCGCTTCAGGTGCTGTCATACTGACTGCATTTACGCGGTAAATCGAAAAACTATTCTTCGCCGCGCCTGGTTGGGAGTATTTCCCGCTAAAATTGTTTAAATATACCGCTGTATCATCCCCAGGGATTGGCACAAAAATTTAACGTTACAACACCACATCCACAGGCAGTATGATTTATGACCCATCAATTAAGATCGCGCGATATCATCGCTCTGGGCTTTATGACATTTGCGTTGTTCGTCGGCGCAGGTAACATTATTTTCCCTCCAATGGTCGGCTTGCAGGCAGGCGAACACGTCTGGACTGCGGCATTCGGTTTCCTCATTACTGCCGTTGGCCTACCGGTGTTAACGGTGGTGGCGCTGGCGAAAGTTGGCGGCGGTGTTGACAGCCTCAGCACGCCAATCGGTAAAGTCGCTGGCGTACTGCTGGCAACGGTGTGTTACCTGGCGGTGGGGCCGCTTTTCGCTACGCCGCGTACAGCTACCGTTTCTTTTGAAGTGGGCATTGCGCCGCTGACGGGTGATTCCGCGTTGCCGCTGTTTATCTACAGCCTGGTTTATTTCGCTATCGTTATTCTGGTTTCGCTCTATCCGGGCAAGCTGCTGGATACCGTGGGCAACTTCCTTGCGCCGCTGAAAATTATCGCGCTGGTCATCCTGTCTGTTGCCGCAATTATCTGGCCGGCGGGTTCTATCAGCACGGCGACTGAGGCTTATCAAAACGCTGCGTTTTCTAACGGCTTCGTCAACGGCTATCTGACCATGGATACGCTGGGCGCAATGGTGTTTGGTATCGTTATTGTTAACGCGGCGCGTTCTCGTGGCGTTACCGAAGCGCGTCTGCTGACCCGTTATACCGTCTGGGCTGGCCTGATGGCGGGTGTTGGTCTGACTCTGCTGTATCTGGCGCTGTTCCGTCTGGGTTCAGACAGCGCGTCGCTGGTCGATCAGTCTGCAAACGGTGCGGCGATCCTGCATGCTTACGTTCAGCATACCTTTGGCGGCGGCGGTAGCTTCCTGCTGGCGGCGTTAATCTTCATCGCCTGCCTGGTCACGGCGGTTGGCCTGACCTGTGCTTGTGCAGAATTCTTCGCCCAGTACGTACCGCTCTCTTATCGTACGCTGGTGTTTATCCTCGGCGGCTTCTCGATGGTGGTGTCTAACCTCGGCTTGAGCCAGCTGATTCAGATCTCTGTACCGGTGCTGACCGCCATTTATCCGCCGTGTATCGCACTGGTTGTATTAAGTTTTACACGCTCATGGTGGCATAATTCGACCCGCGTGATTGCTCCGCCGATGTTTATCAGCCTGCTTTTTGGTATTCTCGACGGGATCAAAGCATCTGCATTCAGCGATATCTTACCGTCCTGGGCGCAGCGTTTACCGCTGGCCGAACAAGGTCTGGCGTGGTTAATGCCAACAGTGGTGATGGTGGTTTTGGCCATTATCTGGGATCGTGCGGCAGGTCGTCAGGTGACCTCCAGCGCTCACTAAATCACTGAACATTTGTTTTAACCACGGGGCTGCGATGCCCCGTGGTTTTTTATTGTGTTGATGGGTTAGGAATTGATGGAAAGTAAGAACAAGCTAAAGCGTGGGCTAAGTACCCGCCACATACGCTTTATGGCACTGGGTTCAGCAATTGGCACCGGGTTGTTTTACGGTTCGGCAGACGCCATCAAAATGGCCGGTCCGAGCGTGTTGTTGGCCTATATTATCGGTGGTGTCGCGGCGTATATCATTATGCGCGCGCTGGGGGAAATGTCGGTACATAACCCGGCCGCCAGCTCTTTCTCGCGTTATGCGCAGGAAAACCTCGGCCCGCTGGCAGGTTACATTACCGGCTGGACCTACTGCTTTGAAATCCTAATTGTCGCCATCGCCGATGTGACCGCTTTTGGTATCTATATGGGGGTCTGGTTCCCGACGGTGCCGCACTGGATTTGGGTACTGAGCGTGGTGCTGATCATTTGCGCCGTAAACCTGATGAGCGTGAAGGTATTCGGTGAGCTGGAGTTCTGGTTCTCGTTCTTTAAAGTCGCCACTATCATCATCATGATTGTCGCCGGTTTCGGCATCATCATCTGGGGAATTGGCAACGGCGGGCAACCGACCGGTATTCATAACCTGTGGAGCAACGGCGGCTTCTTCAGTAACGGCTGGCTTGGTATGGTGATGTCGTTGCAAATGGTGATGTTTGCTTACGGTGGGATCGAAATTATCGGGATTACCGCCGGTGAAGCGAAAGATCCTGAGAAATCGATTCCGCGTGCGATTAACTCCGTGCCGATGCGTATTCTGGTGTTCTACGTCGGTACGCTGTTCGTCATAATGTCTATCTACCCGTGGAATCAGGTTGGCACTGCCGGTAGCCCGTTCGTGCTGACGTTCCAGCATATGGGCATTACCTTTGCCGCCAGCATTCTTAACTTTGTTGTGCTGACCGCTTCGCTGTCGGCAATTAACAGTGACGTATTTGGCGTAGGCCGTATGCTCCACGGTATGGCAGAGCAGGGCAGCGCGCCAAAAATTTTCAGCAAAACCTCGCGTCGCGGTATTCCGTGGGTTACGGTGCTGGTGATGACTACCGCGCTGCTGTTTGCGGTGTATCTGAACTACATCATGCCGGAAAACGTCTTCCTGGTGATCGCTTCGCTGGCAACCTTCGCCACGGTGTGGGTGTGGATTATGATCCTGCTGTCGCAAATCGCCTTCCGTCGCCGTTTGCCGCCAGAAGAAGTTAAGGCGCTGAAATTTAAAGTGCCGGGTGGGGTCGCAACCACCATCTGCGGTTTGATTTTCCTGCTCTTTATTATCGGGTTGATTGGTTATCACCCGGATACGCGTATCTCGCTGTATGTCGGTTTCGCGTGGATTGTTGTGCTGTTGATTGGCTGGATGTTTAAGCGCCGCCACGATCGTCAGCTGGCTGAAAACCACTAATCCTTGCGTTCTGTAAGCCGGTTCAGGAGGAAATCCTGATCCGGCTATTCCGAAAGTTATCCGCCCCCGTCCTCCTCCCCCAAATATCCTTCAGATGATGAGTGATCCTGCATTAGGCTATGGCAAGGTGATCAGATTTTCATCACAGGGGAATTATGATGTTAAATGCATGGCATCTGCCGGTGCCCCCATTTGTTAAACAAAGCAAAGATCAACTGCTCATTACGCTGTGGCTGACGGGCGAAGACCCACCGCAGCGCATTATGCTGCGTACAGAACACGACAACGAAGAAACGTCAGTAGCGATGCATAAGCAGCGCAGTCAGCCGCAGCCTGGCGTTACCGCATGGCGGGCGGCGATCGATCTCTCCAGCGGGCAACCTCGGCGGCGTTATAGTTTCAAATTACTGTGGCACGATCGCCAGCGTTGGTTTACACCGCAGGGCTTCAGCCGAATGCCGCCAGCACGACTGGAGCAGTTTGCTGTCGATGTCCCGGATATCGGCCCACAATGGGCTGCGGATCAGATTTTTTATCAGATCTTCCCTGATCGTTTCGCCCGTAGTCTTCCTCGTGAAGCTGAACAGGATCATGTTTATTACCATCACGCAGCCGGACAAGAGATCATATTGCGTGACTGGGATGAACCGGTCACGGCGCAGGCGGGCGGATCAACGTTCTATGGCGGCGATCTGGACGGGATAAGCGAAAAACTGCCGTATCTGAAAAAACTTGGCGTGACGGCGCTGTATCTCAATCCGGTGTTTAAAGCTCCCAGCGTACATAAATACGATACAGAGGATTATCGCCACGTCGATCCGCAGTTTGGCGGCGACGGAGCGTTGCTGCGTTTGCGACACCATACGCAGCAGCTGGGAATGCGGCTGGTGCTGGATGGCGTGTTTAACCACAGTGGCGATTCCCATGCCTGGTTTGACAGGCACAATCGTGGCACGGGTGGTGCTTGTCACAACCCCGAATCGCCCTGGCGCGACTGGTACTCGTTTAGTGACGATGGCACGGCGCTCGACTGGCTGGGCTATGCCAGCTTGCCGAAACTGGATTATCAGTCGGAAAGTCTGGTGAATGAAATTTATCGCGGGGAAGACAGTATTGTCCGCCACTGGCTGAAAGCGCCGTGGAATATGGACGGCTGGCGGCTGGATGTGGTGCATATGCTGGAGGAAGCGGGTGGGGCGCGCAATAATTTGCAGCACGTTGCCGGGATCACCGAAGCGGCGAAAGAAACCCAGCCGGAAGCGTATATCGTTGGAGAGCATTTTGGCGATGCACGGCAATGGTTACAGGCCGATGTGGAAGATGCCGCCATGAACTATCGTGGCTTCACATTCCCGTTGTGGGGATTTCTTGCCAATACCGACATCTCTTATGATCCGCAGCAAATTGACGCCCAAACCTGTATGGCCTGGATGGATAATTGCCGCGCCGGACTTTCTCATCAACAGCAACTGCGTATGTTTAATCAGCTCGATAGCCACGATACTGCGCGATTTAAAACGCTGCTCGGTCGGGATATTGCGCGCCTGCCGCTGGCGGTGGTCTGGTTGTTCACCTGGCCTGGTGTACCGTGCATTTATTACGGTGATGAAGTGGGACTGGATGGTAAAAACGATCCGTTTTGCCGTAAACCGTTCCCCTGGCAGGTGGAAAAGCAGGATACGGCGTTATTCGCGCTGTACCAGCGAATGATTGCGCTGCGTAAGAAAAGTCAGGCGCTGCGTCGTGGCGGCTGTCAGGTGCTGTATGCGGAAGATAACGTGGTGGTATTTGGCCGCGTGCTGAATCAGCAGCGTGTACTGGTGGCAATCAACCGTGGAGAAGCCTGTGAAGTGGTGCTACCCGCGTCACCGTTGCTTAATGTTGCGCAATGGCAACGCAAAGAAGGCCATGGGCAACTGACAGACGGGATTCTGGCTTTGCCTGCCATTTCGGCTACGGTGTGGATCAACTAAAGCATCTGTTTTATTTATTACGTCGTAGTCACCAGCCCTGACACTACGCAGCGCAAAAAAGCTGCTCAATGTCAGGGCTGAGTTTGTTAAATATTTGTCCCGTTCGATATGAGCGATTTTTGGTATTCTTTGCCCATGAGGTTATGTACAACATGCTCCAGGATAACCCTGTAGTGGAGCAAAGATATGACAATTTCAAATTCGAATTTATTAAAACCGTTTATTACTGGTACTGAGTTGCCACCTTTTAAAGAGGATGTTTTTTCTAAAACAGAAGAACAATTTAAAAAAAGCCCCCATGGCAAATTGCTTTTCATTTCCGGAAATGAAAATTTAGTAAACATTTCAGCGGAAAAAATCGATGAAATAAAAAATAGCAAAGATTTCTTTTCAAACATTGTAAATATAATAATTTTACTCATTAAGCATCCTGATAAAATTCTGCCCATTCTTCATGGTTGTCCTGCAGAGTCCATCGAACTCATTAAGAATGCGAAACGAACGGGGCAATGGTCATATGAGATGACTGATAAGAACGGGCAGAATATTGAAGTGTCCTATATTTTCACTGATACCATAGATGATAAATCTGATGGAAAATTATGCTTAAAAATCTGTAACTCTTGCAACCAAAATGATTCTAGTACACATGAATATAAAATAGATCATCAACAGTTGAAAAATCACATAAGGCAACTTGAGGAGTGGGCCCTTCTTGAAAAGTTTTATGATAACAACGCTTATTATTCTAAACGTACAAAACAATTAGAGAAGAAAATTGCCGATGCGGGGTTTATAACAGGGAAGGTTAATGCCGATAACTTTAATGTAAAAGAGTTTAAAGACGATATAGCCTCGATGCTTTGTGAACAGCCCCCCATGCGTACACACCAGATTTCTTCATCCGGATACTTATCTGCCGATAAAGTGCCCGATCTCTATAAGACAAATTTGAAAGACGCGCAGAGAGATCTGAAAACAACACCGGTTGACATCGATGGTGTTAGTCTAAAATCAAAAACTCGGGAAAAAATTGCGGAAAAAATTGCGGAAAAAATTGCGAAAAAAACTGAGGAAGAAAATACGGAAAAAATTGCGAAACAAAATGCGAAGACCATTGAGGAGAAGAATAGTGAAAAAAACAAGAAAGAAACAAATCCTGAGGATAATTTTGTCTTAAAATTCTCACCGGAAGAAATCAATGAGATGCTCCTGGATTACAGCGATGAAGAACAAAAAAAATTAAGACCTTTTTTCACTAGTGATCACATCTATTGTTTGTTTGATGCTTTTAGTCAGGGTTTGCATAATGTTGCTCGTAATGGCAGTCCACGGTATACAGGTTTACTACATCAAATAGCATCCAACTCTGAGATATTACAAGATTTTGATCAACAATTGTTCTGGCGCACGTTTTCAGGAGGAGTCTTCCATCGACGTATCTCTGTGAACAGCGAGCCAGAAAAGACAGATGTATGGCGATTCAGTACACAATTTGATTTTCCACATATAAATGACAACGGAGAGTTGTCCAGAACGGTACTCATGTTCGAGGGGGTTGCTGAAAGCAACTTTAAAGATATCGCCAATCATTCCAGCGAATGTTTTTCTTACAGTTGTTATGCCGCTCCGCTGGATGCGAATGCTAAAAAATAGTGACGCCGGAGCTTGAAGTTTCAGAGCGCCTTGCGTGACGCCTGCGCCATCATCCGCGGATAAAACTGCCAGAAGCGGGTTTCGAGAGCATCGTAATGGGCGTCTAAATCGTACCAGGAGTCACGCAGGGCATCCAGACGTGGGCGACGGCTTGCCATGCCGTTTAACACGTTCTGGATGAAATCCATATCGCGATAGCGCACCAGCCACTGCTCTGACCACAAGTAATTGTTCAGATTGATAAAACGTGGCGGTGAGTCCGGCAAAATCGTCATCACTTGCTCGCGGGCATAACAGACAAATTCCTGTAGCGGAAAGTCCGGCGACAGCTGCGACCAGTGGCGGGAAAGAAAGTGATCCCACATGACATCCAGCGTAATAGGCGCAACGCGGCGCGTTTCACTACGAAACCATTCCCGTGCTTCGCGGACTTCCGGCAGATTGTCGGTTAGTACATCAATGCGCCGATGCATATGAATGCCAGCCACGACGTCGGGCGGAAAACTTTCTTCAGGATTTCCGCGTACGAAATCAGCCAGTAAATTGCCGGAAAGCGAGCTTTCCGCGAGATGGGCTAAATGCAGGTGAGCTAAAAAATTCATCGATTATATTCTATCCAAAGGGGGGTAAAGGTTGCAGGGAGAGCGCCCCGGCACTAGACTACCCGCCTCTTATTTTAGTCTGAGTCAGTGTCATGCGCGTTACCGATTTCTCCTTTGAATTGCCCGAATCCCTGATTGCCCACTATCCCATGCCTGAACGCAGTAGCTGTCGTTTACTGTCGCTGGACGGGCCGACGGGCGCGCTGACGCACGGTACTTTCACCGATTTACTCGATAAGCTCAACCCCGGCGATCTTCTGGTTTTTAATAATACCCGTGTGATCCCGGCGCGCCTGTTTGGGCGTAAAGCCAGCGGCGGCAAGATTGAAGTGCTGGTTGAGCGTATGCTCGACGACAAACGCATTCTTGCGCATATTCGCGCCTCGAAAGCGCCAAAACCTGGCGCAGAACTGTTGCTGGGCGATGACGAAAGTATTAACGCAACAATGACCGCGCGCCACGGCGCACTGTTTGAAGTCGAATTTAATGATGATCGTTCGGTACTGGATATCCTCAACAGCATCGGCCATATGCCGCTGCCGCCGTATATCGACCGTCCGGACGAAGACGCTGACCGCGAACTTTATCAAACCGTTTATAGCGAAAAACCGGGCGCGGTTGCAGCCCCGACCGCTGGTCTGCATTTTGACGAACCTTTGCTGGAAAAATTACGCGCCAAAGGCGTGGAGATGGCGTTTGTCACCCTGCACGTTGGTGCGGGCACCTTCCAGCCGGTGCGCGTCGACACCATTGAAGATCACATCATGCACTCGGAATACGCTGAAGTACCGCAGGATGTGGTAGACGCGGTACTGGCGGCGAAAGCGCGCGGTAACCGGGTGATTGCGGTTGGCACCACCTCGGTACGTTCGCTGGAAAGCGCGGCCCAGGCGGCGAAAAACGATCTCATCGAACCGTTCTTTGACGATACCCAAATCTTTATCTATCCCGGCTTCCAGTACAAAGTGGTCGATGCGCTGGTGACGAACTTCCACCTTCCTGAATCGACGTTGATTATGCTGGTTTCGGCCTTTGCCGGTTACCAACACACCATGAATGCCTATAAAGCAGCGGTAGAAGAGAAATATCGCTTTTTTAGTTACGGTGATGCGATGTTTATCACGTACAATCCGCAGGCAATTAATGAGCGCGTTGGGGAGTAATTCCGCGGCGCTGGTTTAAACGTTGGACTGTTTTTCTGACGTAGTGGAGAAAAAATGAAATTTGAACTGGACACCACCGACGGTCGCGCACGCCGTGGCCGCCTGGTCTTTGATCGTGGCGTAGTGGAAACGCCTTGTTTTATGCCTGTTGGCACTTACGGCACCGTAAAAGGGATGACGCCGGAAGAAGTTGAAGCCACTGGCGCGCAAATTATCCTCGGCAACACCTTCCACCTGTGGCTGCGCCCGGGCCAGGAAATCATGAAACTGCACGGCGATCTGCACGATTTTATGCAGTGGAAAGGACCAATCCTTACCGACTCCGGCGGCTTCCAGGTCTTCAGCCTTGGTGATATTCGTAAAATCACCGAACAGGGCGTTCACTTCCGTAACCCGATCAACGGCGACCCGATTTTCCTCGACCCGGAAAAGTCGATGGAGATTCAGTACGATCTTGGTTCGGATATCGTCATGATCTTTGATGAGTGTACGCCGTATCCTGCTGACTGGGATTACGCAAAACGCTCCATGGAGATGTCTCTGCGTTGGGCGAAGCGTAGCCGTGAGCGTTTTGACAGTCTCGGAAATAAAAATGCGCTGTTTGGTATCATTCAGGGCAGCGTTTACGAAGATTTACGTGATATTTCTGTTAAAGGTCTGGTAGATATCGGTTTTGATGGCTACGCTGTCGGCGGTCTGGCTGTGGGTGAGCCGAAAGCAGATATGCACCGTATTCTGGAGCATGTATGCCCGCAAATTCCGGCAGACAAACCGCGTTACCTGATGGGCGTTGGTAAACCAGAAGACCTGGTTGAGGGCGTACGTCGCGGTATCGATATGTTTGACTGCGTAATGCCAACCCGCAACGCCCGAAATGGTCATTTGTTCGTGACCGATGGCGTGGTGAAAATCCGCAATGCGAAGTATAAGAGCGATACTGGCCCACTCGATCCTGAGTGTGATTGCTACACCTGTCGCAATTATTCACGCGCTTACTTGCATCATCTCGACCGTTGCAACGAAATATTAGGCGCGCGACTCAACACCATTCATAACCTTCGTTACTACCAGCGTTTGATGGCGGGTTTACGCAAGGCTATTGAAGAGGGTAAATTAGAGAGCTTCGTAACTGATTTTTACCAGCGTCAGGGGCGAGAAGTACCACCTTTGAACGTTGATTAATATTAATAATGAGGGAAATTTAATGAGCTTTTTTATTTCTGATGCGGTAGCGGCAACGGGTGCACCGGCGCAAGGTAGCCCGATGTCTTTGATTTTGATGCTGGTGGTATTCGGTCTGATTTTCTATTTCATGATCCTGCGTCCACAGCAGAAGCGCACCAAAGAACACAAAAAGCTGATGGACTCCATTGCCAAAGGTGATGAAGTTCTGACGAACGGTGGCCTGGTTGGTCGCGTAACCAAAGTAGCGGAAAACGGCTACATTGCTATCGCGCTGAATGACACCACTGAAGTAGTTATTAAACGTGACTTCGTAGCTGCCGTCCTGCCGAAAGGCACCATGAAGGCGCTGTAATTAAAATTTTTCCCTAAGGGAATTGCCGTGTTAAACCGTTATCCTTTGTGGAAGTACGTCATGCTGATCGTGGTGATTGTCATCGGTCTGCTGTATGCGCTTCCCAACCTGTTTGGTGAGGATCCGGCTGTTCAGATCACTGGTGCGCGCGGAGTCGCCGCCAGTGAGCAAACGCTGATCCAGGTCCAGAAAACGTTACAAGAAGAAAAAATAACTGCTAAGTCTGTGGCACTGGAAGAGGGCGCTATTCTTGCGCGCTTCGACTCCACTGACACCCAGCTGCGCGCTCGTGAAGCATTAATGGGCGTTATGGGTGACAAATACGTCGTGGCGCTTAACCTTGCCCCGGCAACGCCGCGCTGGCTGGCAGCTATTCACGCTGAGCCGATGAAGCTCGGCCTTGACCTGCGTGGCGGCGTTCACTTCCTGATGGAAGTGGATATGGACACCGCGCTTGGCAAACTCCAGGAACAAAATATCGATAGCCTGCGCAGCGACCTGCGCGAAAAGGGCATCCCGTATACCACCGTTCGTAAAGAAAACAACTACGGCCTGAGCATCACTTTCCGCGATGCTAAAGCTCGTGATGAAGCCATTGCGTATCTGAGCAAGCGTCATCCGGACCTGGTGATTAGTAGCCAGGGCAGCAACCAGCTGCGTGCGGTAATGAGCGATGCTCGCCTGAGTGAAGCGCGTGAATATGCGGTGCAGCAGAACATTAATATCCTGCGTAACCGTGTAAACCAACTTGGTGTGGCGGAGCCGGTGGTTCAGCGTCAGGGTGCTGACCGTATCGTTGTTGAACTGCCAGGTATTCAGGACACCGCGCGTGCGAAAGAGATTCTGGGTGCGACGGCAACGCTGGAATTCCGTCTGGTAAACACCAACGTTGATCAGGCCGCTGCGGCATCCGGTCGCGTACCGGGCGACTCTGAAGTGAAACAGACCCGCGAAGGTCAGCCGGTTGTGCTGTACAAACGCGTAATTCTGACCGGTGACCATATCACCGACTCCACTTCCAGCCAGGACGAATACAACCAGCCGCAGGTTAACATTTCGCTCGACAGCGCAGGTGGCAACATTATGTCTAACTTCACCAAGGACAACATCGGCAAACCGATGGCGACCCTGTTTGTGGAGTACAAAGACAGCGGCAAGAAAGATGCTAACGGTCGTGCGGTTCTGGTGAAACAGGAAGAGGTGATTAACATCGCTAACATCCAGTCTCGTCTGGGTAACAGCTTCCGTATCACCGGTATTAACAACCCGAACGAAGCCCGTCAGCTTTCACTTTTGCTGCGTGCCGGTGCGTTGATCGCGCCGATTCAGATTGTTGAAGAACGTACCATTGGCCCGACTCTGGGTATGCAGAACATTGAACAGGGGCTGGAGGCTTGCCTTGCCGGTCTGCTGGTTTCTATTCTGTTCATGATCATCTTCTATAAGAAGTTTGGTCTGATTGCGACCAGTGCTCTGATTGCCAACTTGATCTTGATTGTCGGCATTATGTCGCTGTTGCCAGGCGCAACGCTGAGTATGCCAGGTATCGCGGGTATCGTCTTAACCCTTGCGGTAGCGGTCGACGCGAACGTACTGATCAACGAACGTATTAAAGAAGAGTTGAGCAACGGACGTACTGTTCAACAGGCAATTGATGAAGGTTATCGTGGCGCATTCAGTTCCATCTTCGATGCGAACATCACCACGCTGATTAAAGTCATCATCCTGTACGCAGTGGGTACCGGGGCAATTAAAGGGTTCGCGATTACTACCGGTATCGGTGTGGCGACGTCGATGTTTACCGCGATTGTCGGTACGCGTGCCATCGTAAACCTGCTATATGGCGGCAAGCGCGTCAAGAAGCTGTCAATCTGAGGAGTGCGATGTGGCACAGGAATATACTGTTGAACAACTAAACCACGGCCGTAAAGTCTATGACTTTATGCGCTGGGACTACTGGGCTTTCGGCATCTCTGGTCTGCTGTTAATCGCCGCTATCGTTATTATGGGCGTGCGCGGCTTTAACTGGGGGCTGGATTTCACCGGTGGTACGGTTATTGAAATTACGCTCGAAAAACCGGCTGAAATTGACGTAATGCGTGATGCATTGCAAAAAGCCGGTTTTGAAGAGCCGATGCTGCAAAACTTTGGTAGCAGCCACGACATCATGGTCCGTATGCCGCCTGCTGAAGGCGAAACCGGCGGTCAGGTGCTGGGCAGCCAGGTTCTGAAGGTGATTAACGAATCCACCAATCAGAATGCGGCAGTGAAGCGTATTGAGTTCGTCGGTCCGAGCGTGGGGGCAGACCTTGCGCAAACCGGTGCGATGGCGTTGATGGCGGCGCTGCTGTCTATCCTCGTGTACGTAGGTTTCCGCTTTGAGTGGCGACTGGCGGCAGGGGTTGTTATTGCGCTGGCGCACGACGTTATCATTACGCTGGGTATTTTGTCGTTATTCCATATCGAGATTGACCTGACCATTGTGGCATCGTTGATGTCTGTTATCGGTTACTCGCTTAACGACAGTATCGTGGTATCGGACCGTATTCGTGAAAACTTCCGCAAGATCCGTCGCGGTACGCCTTACGAAATCTTTAACGTGTCCTTGACCCAGACGCTGCACCGTACCTTGATCACATCCGGTACTACCTTGATGGTTATCCTGATGCTGTACCTCTTCGGTGGTCCGGTACTGGAAGGCTTCTCGCTGACCATGCTGATTGGTGTTTCCATCGGTACTGCATCTTCCATCTACGTAGCATCGGCACTGGCTCTGAAACTGGGTATGAAGCGCGAACACATGCTGCAGCAGAAAGTGGAAAAAGAAGGGGCGGATCAGCCGTCAATTCTGCCGTAATCAAGTTCCCGTTGATGTTGAAAATCCCGGTCAGAAGATCGGGATTTTTTTTGATGTATGGAGATTGCGAAAATCCCCGCATCTTGGGAAACTGCGCGTAACCCTACATTTCATCCAGGTAACTTTTCATGGCTATCATCCCAAAAAACTATGCGCGCTTAGAAAGCGGCTATCGCGAAAAAGCATTAAAAATCTATCCGTGGGTCTGCGGTCGCTGTTCCCGCGAGTTTGTTTATTCCAACCTGCGTGAACTTACCGTTCACCACATTGATCACGACCATACCAATAACCCGGAAGATGGCAGTAACTGGGAATTGCTTTGTCTCTATTGCCACGATCATGAGCATTCGAAATATACCGAAGCGGATCAGTATGGTACGACCGTTATCGCAGGGGAAGATGCGCAGAAAGATGTCGGTGAAGCGAAGTACAACCCATTCGCTGACCTGAAAGCGATGATGAACAAGAAGAAGTGATAAAAAATGCCGGATATGAAATCCGGCATTCTCACAATTAGAAGTTGTAACCTACTACCAGGTAACCACCCCAGCCGGTAGAGCGAACGTTGAAGTTGCCGTTGCCGAAGTTCAGTTCTGCATCGTCGTTCCACTGACCACCGTCGTGCCAGTAACGAGCTACGACAGAGTAGTGCCAATGATCGTAGTTCAGAGCCAGAATATGGCTGGAAGCGATAGAGTTATTAGTACGGGTCTTAATACCGTTGATTGCGTTACCGCTGTCATCCCCTAAATCGGAACCCCAGTCGAAGTTGGTGAAGCCGATGTAGCTCAGCTGACCGCCCCACAGATCGGTAATCGGCACAAAGTATTTAATTTTGAAACGGTAACCGTCCCACTCGTTTTCGTTCGCTGCGCCATAGTTCTGCCACTGGTATTTCGCATAGACGTTCATGGACAGGCTCATCGGCAGACCAGTATCGATGTCGGTACCCAGACCCATGTACCAGGTGCTCTGGCGACCATCTTTATTACGACCCATGTCGTAAATGTAGTTGTTCGCGAAGTACCACTCTTTGAACGGACCGAAGCTAAGGTCAGTATTGGTCAGTTTGTCGATGGAGAAACGCGGTTCGATTTCCATAAACAGCGGAGAACCGTGGTTCCAGATACCTTTTGCATCGGAGTTACCGCCGAAGAATACCGGCGCATCCGCATAACCATAGAAGTCGAACCAGTCTTTTTTAGCGAATGCTTCGTACTCAAGGTAGGTATCGTTGCGGATCTGCGGTCCGAAACGGGTGTGATAGCTTCCGACAACGTTAACGCTCTGGTGCCACCAGTCGGAAAGATACTGCGGTTTGTCGTTTTCAGCTGCGTTGACAGTAAAAGACGAAGAGAGCGCCAGTACCGCACCGGCTGCCAGTAATGTTTTTTTCATATGTATGCCACTGTTTGAAAATCCCTTGCGGGAGTGAAAAAGGCGCAAATTGCGTTTCTAAATATTTCGTATACAGAGGAGCCTATTATAAAAATCATTGCTCACAAAAATATGTTTCGTTTCACAGTTCTATCATTTACGTAATCGATTGCGTTCACGTTTACACACATTCGGGCGGGGATTGTACTGACTTTCACCCTTGTTGCAAACTTTTACTATCAATCCAGGTGATGTAAGCGGAGTAACAATATGACGGGAAAAGATGTTGCGGGACGCACAAAATCGCCCCGCAATACGTTTACTGCATAACAGGTTGAATGTCGTGGATACGTACAAAGCCTAACTGATCCACAGAAATACCCTTTAACTGTAACGGAATATCAACATCGCTGGGGACGAGGACGCTGGCAGGGGCGTTAATCAATTGATTCTGCACATTGATTTCCTGAAAGTTGTCTATTGTTCCCTGAATTTGCCCATATTCAACAGTTCCGCTGAATGCGGGCAAGGGATCATTCGACTCGCCCTGAATACGTAGCGTCAGGGTGGTGCCATCTGTATCAGGCGTAATATTCACCAGCGACATACGTAAAGTACCGATCTGGCTTTCCAGTCTTGCTGGTGTTTTTGCTCCAGGCAGAAGGTAAACCCCACTGCTGGATTTTGCATTCAGCCTGTTTTGCTGAGTGATTTTGACCGTTTCTTTATTGAGTTGCGTCATCTCCTGGTTCAGCGTGCTGACGCTGTGTTTCATCTGTCGCACTTCGCTTTGCTGCACACAGGCGCTAAGGCTGAATAGGCTTCCCAGCAGGAGCAGTCGAAAAACGTTAGTATTCATAGGTCGTCCCTTTCTCGTCGCAATTAGCCTAATGGTAGAGGGTAAAAGCAGCGAAAGCATCGATCCTTTATCTCAAAAGCGTTGCGCCTTTGTTGTATCGTCAGTTCAGGGTAAAATAGATTTCTGTTAACCACCTGGTCAGGACGCCGTATGCATTGCCCATTCTGTTTCGCCGTGGACACTAAGGTAATTGACTCTCGTCTCGTGGGCGAGGGTTCATCCGTACGCCGCCGTCGGCAGTGTCTGGTGTGTAATGAACGTTTCACCACCTTTGAAGTGGCGGAGCTGGTTATGCCGCGTGTTGTAAAAAGCAACGACGTGCGTGAACCGTTTAATGAAGAGAAATTGCGCAGCGGAATGCTGCGGGCGCTGGAAAAACGTCCGGTGAGTTCCGATGACGTCGAAATGGCAATCAATCATATTAAATCGCAGCTGCGCGCCACCGGTGAGCGCGAAGTGCCGAGCAAGATGATTGGCAATCTGGTGATGGAGCAATTGAAAAAGCTCGATAAAGTCGCCTATATCCGTTTTGCCTCTGTCTACCGCAGTTTCGAAGATATCAAAGAATTTGGCGAAGAGATCGCGCGCCTGGAGGACTAAGCCGTGCAGGACGAGTATTACATGGCGCGGGCGCTAAAGCTGGCGCAACGAGGACGTTTTACCACCCACCCCAACCCGAATGTCGGGTGCGTCATTGTCAAAGATGGCGAAATTGTCGGTGAAGGTTACCACCAACGAGCGGGTGAACCACATGCCGAAGTACACGCATTGCGAATGGCGGGTGAAAAAGCCAAAGGTGCGACCGCCTATGTCACACTCGAACCCTGTAGCCATCATGGTCGTACGCCACCATGCTGTGACGCACTCATCGCCGCTGGCGTAGCGCGCGTGGTTGCAGCGATGCAGGACCCCAATCCGCAGGTTGCTGGACGTGGACTTTACCGTCTGCAACAGGCTGGCATTGACGTCAGCCACGGGCTGATGATGAGTGAAGCCGAGCAATTGAATAAAGGCTTTCTCAAACGGATGCGCACCGGCTTTCCTTATATTCAATTAAAACTTGGCGCATCGCTTGATGGTCGCACGGCGATGGCGAGCGGCGAAAGCCAGTGGATCACTTCGCCTCAGGCGAGGCGCGACGTACAACGACTGCGCGCACAAAGTCATGCCATTTTAACCAGCAGCGCCACGGTGCTGGCGGATGATCCAGCCTTAACAGTGCGTTGGTCTGAACTGGATGAACAAACTCAGGCGCTCTATCCGCAACAAAATCTCCGTCAGCCGATACGTATTGTGATTGATAGCCAAAATCGCGTGACGCCGGAACATCGCATTGTGCAGCAGCCCGGCGAAACCTGGTTCGCGCGTACTCAGGATGATTCTCGTGAGTGGCCGGAAACGGTGCGTACCTTGCTGATTCCAGAGCATAAAGGTCATCTGGATCTGGTTGTACTGATGATGCAACTGGGTAAACAGCAAATTAACAGCATCTGGGTGGAAGCGGGGCCAACGCTCGCTGGCGCATTGCTACAGGCGGGGTTAGTCGATGAGCTGATTGTCTATATCGCACCTAAACTATTAGGCAGCGACGCCCGTGGATTATGCTCGCTGCCAGGGCTTGAGAAATTAGCCGACGCCCCCCAATTTAAATTCAAAGAGATACGTCATGTAGGCCCGGATGTTTGCCTGCATTTAGTGGGTGCATGATCTCCCGGCTCGAAAGGGAAGCAGCGCACGAAATATTATGCTAAAATCCGCCCCCCTGCGGGGCCATACTCGAACCCGAAGGAAGAAAATGAACATTATTGAAGCTAACGTTGCTACCCCGGACGCTCGCGTCGCCATCACCATCGCGCGTTTCAACAACTTTATCAATGACAGCCTGCTGGAAGGTGCAATTGACGCACTGAAACGTATCGGTCAGGTAAAAGATGAAAACATTACCGTTGTTTGGGTGCCTGGTGCCTATGAGCTGCCGCTGGCGGCGGGTGCACTGGCTAAAACCGGTAAATACGACGCGGTGATTGCGCTGGGTACGGTTATTCGTGGTGGCACTGCCCACTTTGAATATGTCGCTGGTGGTGCAAGCAACGGCCTGGCGCATGTTGCCCAGGACAGCGAAATTCCGGTTGCTTTTGGTGTTCTGACCACTGAAAGCATTGAACAAGCGATCGAACGTGCTGGCACCAAAGCTGGCAACAAAGGTGCAGAAGCTGCACTGACCGCGCTTGAAATGATTAATGTATTGAAAGCCATCAAGGCCTGAAATTAGTAAGGGGAAATCCGTGAAACCTGCTGCTCGTCGCCGCGCTCGTGAGTGTGCCGTCCAGGCGCTCTACTCCTGGCAGTTGTCCCAGAACGACATCGCTGATGTTGAATACCAGTTCCTGGCTGAACAGGATGTAAAAGACGTTGACGTCCTGTACTTCCGTGAGCTGCTGGCCGGGGTGGCGACTAACACCGCATACCTCGACGGACTGATGAAGCCATACCTGTCCCGCCTGCTGGAAGAACTGGGCCAGGTAGAAAAAGCAGTACTGCGCATTGCGCTGTACGAGCTGTCTAAACGTAGCGATGTGCCATACAAAGTGGCCATTAACGAAGCGATCGAACTGGCGAAATCGTTCGGCGCAGAAGACAGCCATAAGTTCGTCAACGGCGTACTCGATAAAGCAGCACCTGTGATTCGCCCTAACAAAAAGTGATATCCAGGCCGGTAGATTCACGGAAGACCGTTCCGCGATCGCCGGCCTTTTCTTTTTTACCTGCTGAGGCATAACGTATGGCATGTGGCGAGTTCTCCCTGATTGCCCGTTATTTTGACCGTGTAAGAAGTTCTCGTCTTGATGTCGAACTGGGCATTGGCGACGATTGCGCACTTCTCAATATCCCCGAGAAGCAGACCCTGGCGATCAGCACTGATACGCTGGTGGCGGGCAACCACTTCCTCCCTGATATCGATCCTGCTGATCTGGCGTATAAAGCACTGGCGGTGAACCTAAGCGATCTGGCAGCGATGGGGGCCGATCCGGCCTGGCTGACGCTGGCATTAACCTTACCGGACGTCGACGAAGCGTGGCTTGAGTCCTTCAGCGACAGTTTGTTTGATCTTCTCAATTATTACGATATGCAACTCATTGGCGGCGATACCACGCGTGGGCCATTATCAATGACGCTGGGTATCCACGGCTTTGTTCCGATGGGACGAGCCTTAACGCGCGCTGGGGCGAAACCGGGTGACTGGATCTATGTGACCGGTACACCGGGCGATAGCGCCGCCGGGCTGGCGATTTTGCAAAACCGTTTGCAGGTTGCCGATGCTAAAGATGCGGACTACTTGATCAAACGTCATCTCCGTCCATCGCCGCGTATTTTACAGGGGCAGGCACTGCGCGATCTGGCAAATTCAGCTATCGATCTCTCTGACGGTCTGATTTCCGATCTCGGGCATATCGTGAAAGCCAGCGACTGCGGCGCACGTATTGACCTGGCATTGCTGCCGTTTTCTGATGCGCTTTCTCGCCATGTTGAACCTGAACAGGCGTTGCGCTGGGCGCTCTCTGGCGGTGAAGATTACGAGTTGTGTTTCACGGTGCCGGAACTGAACCGTGGCGCGCTGGATGTGGCTCTCGGACACCTGGGCGTACCGTTTACCTGTATCGGGCAAATGACCGCCGATATCGAAGGGCTTTGTTTTATTCGTGACGGCGAACCTGTCACGTTAGACTGGAAAGGATATGACCATTTTGCCACGCCATAAAGATGTCGCGAAAAGTCGCCTGAAGATGAGTAATCCGTGGCATCTGCTTGCTGTCGGATTCGGAAGTGGATTAAGCCCAATCGTTCCTGGCACGATGGGATCGCTGGCGGCGATTCCGTTCTGGTATCTGATGACCTTTTTGCCCTGGCAGCTCTATTCGCTGGTGGTGATGCTGGGGATCTGTATCGGCGTCTATCTTTGTCATCAAACGGCGAAAGACATGGGCGTGCACGATCACGGCAGCATTGTCTGGGACGAATTTATCGGTATGTGGATCACGCTCATGGCGCTGCCGACCAATGACTGGCAGTGGGTTGCCGCCGGGTTTGTGATTTTCCGTATCCTGGATATGTGGAAGCCGTGGCCGATCCGTTGGTTTGATCGCAATGTACATGGCGGCATGGGGATCATGATCGACGATATTGTCGCCGGGGTGATTTCCGCAGGCATCCTGTACTTTATCGGTCATCACTGGCCGCTGGGTATTCTGTCGTAGTTGTGCACCGATGCCTGATGTGACGCTTGTCACGTCTCATCAGGCCTGCATACCTATTTAAATCCTACTACCGGATGCGGTTTATACGGCGTTTCCAGTTCAGCAATCTGTTCCGGCTTTAAAGTGATATCCACCGCGTTCAGCAGCTCATCAAGCTGTTCTTCCCGCGAAGTTCCGATAATCGGTGCGGCAATGCCCGGTTTACTCAACAACCAGGCCAGCGCAACTTGTGCTCGTGTTGCACCAAGTTCTTCACTGACGCCCGTTAAGCGTTCTGCAATTTGTGCGTCATTTTCATCGCTTTCTTGGTAGAGATTTTTCCCCACTTCATCCGACACCAGCCGTGCGGTGGTTTCTCCCCAAGGACGCGTCAGACGGCCCCGCGCCAGCGGGCTCCATGGAATCACCGCCACGCCTTCCTGATAACACAGCGGCAGCATCTCGCGCTCTTCTTCACGATAAATCAGATTGTAGTGATCCTGCATACTGACAAACTGCGCCCAGCCGTGCTGTTTTTGTAGTTCCAGTGCTTGAGCAAACTGCGAAGCGTGCATGGATGACGCGCCGATATAACGCGCTTTCCCGGCTTTTACCACGTCGTTGAGGGCTTCCAGCGTCTCTTCGATCGGCGTGTTGTAATCCCAGCGATGAATTTGCAGGATATCGACATAATCCATGCCGAGACGGCGCAGGCTGTCGTCAATAGAACGTAGAATTTGCGCACGGGATAATCCTTCCGGTAAATCACCAACGCGATGGAACACTTTGGTGGCAACGACCACGTCTTCACGACGGGCAAAATCCCGCAGTGCGCGACCGACGATCTCTTCGCTGCTGCCATCGGAATAGCTATTGGCGGTATCAAAGAAATTTATGCCGCCTTCCAGTGCGCGTTTAATGATGGGACGGCTGCTCTCTTCCGGCAGTGTCCATGCGTGATTACCGCGATCTGGCTCGCCAAAGGTCATACAGCCGAGGCAAAGTCGGGAAACGCGAAGGTCGGTTTTTCCTAAGGGGTTGTATTGCATGCTGCCACTCCTGCCATGAATAATTTCTTAAGCATAGCAGGAGTAGAGTAGGGATTATGCCAGCCAGGCTTTGATTTTGGCTTCCATACCAGTGGCATCGAGGCCGAGTTCGGCGCGCATTTCTTCCTGAGTTCCTTGTGGAATAAAGAAGTCCGGCAGGCCAATGTTCAGTACGGGTACTGGTTTACGATGGGCCATCAACACTTCGTTCACGCCGCTGCCTGCACCGCCCATAATGGCGTTTTCTTCTACGGTAACCAGCGCTTCATGGCTGGCGGCCATTTCCAGAATTAACGCTTCATCAAGCGGTTTCACGAAACGCATATCGACCAGCGTAGCGTTCAGCGATTCAGCGACTTTCGCCGCTTCTGGCATCAGCGTACCAAAGTTAAGGATCGCCAGTTTCTCACCACGACGCTTCACAATGCCTTTGCCAATTGGCAGTTTTTCCAGCGGCGTCAGTTCCACGCCAACCGCGTTGCCGCGCGGGTAGCGCACCGCGGACGGGCCATCGTTATAGTGATAACCGGTATAGAGCATCTGGCGACATTCGTTTTCATCGCTCGGGGTCATAATGACCATTTCCGGTATGCAGCGCAGGTAAGAGAGATCAAAAGCGCCCTGGTGGGTTTGACCGTCAGCACCAACAATGCCCGCGCGGTCGATGGCGAACAGGACCGGAAGCTTTTGAATCGCCACGTCATGCAGCACCTGATCATAGGCGCGTTGCAGGAAGGTGGAGTAGATCGCGACAATGGGTTTGTAGCCTCCAATCGCCAGACCCGCAGCAAAGGTCACTGCGTGTTGCTCGGCAATTGCCACGTCGAAATAGCGATCCGGGAATTTACGTGAATACTCGACCATGCCGGAACCTTCACGCATCGCTGGAGTAATCGCCATCAGCTTGTTATCTTTCGCTGCGGTTTCGCACAACCAGTCGCCAAAGATTTTTGAATAGCTTGGTAAACCGCCGCTACTTTTCGGCAGGCAACCGCTGGAGGGATCAAATTTAGGCACGGCGTGGAAGGTGATTGGGTCTTTTTCTGCCGGTTCATAACCACGACCTTTTTTAGTCATGATATGCAGGAACTGCGGGCCTTTCAGGTCGCGCATGTTCTTAAGCGTGGTGATAAGCCCCAGCACATCGTGACCGTCCACCGGGCCGATGTAGTTAAAGCCCAGCTCTTCAAACAACGTGCCAGGCACTACCATGCCTTTAATATGTTCTTCGGTGCGTTTGAGCAGCTCTTTAATGGGGGGCACGCCAGAGAAAACTTTTTTCCCGCCTTCGCGCAGTGAAGAGTAAAGCTTACCGGAAAGCAGTTGCGCCAGATGGTTGTTGAGCGCGCCAACATTTTCGGAAATCGACATTTCATTGTCGTTGAGAACCACCAGCATATCAGGACGGATATCGCCCGCGTGATTCATCGCTTCAAACGCCATGCCAGCGGTAATCGCGCCATCGCCAATGACACAGACGGTACGGCGATTTTTGCCTTCTTTCTCGGCAGCAACCGCAATACCAATTCCGGCACTGATGGAGGTTGATGAATGCCCGACGCTTAATACGTCATATTCGCTTTCGCCGCGCCACGGGAACGGGTGCAGGCCACCCTTCTGACGGATGGTGCCGATTTTGTCGCGGCGTCCGGTCAAAATTTTATGCGGATAAGCCTGATGCCCTACATCCCAAATCAATTGGTCAAACGGGGTGTTGTAGACATAGTGCAGCGCCACGGTCAGTTCGACCGTGCCCAGCCCGGAGGCGAAGTGCCCGCTGGAACGGCTCACGCTGTCGAGTAAATAGCGGCGTAGTTCGTCGCAGAGTTTCGGTAAACTCTCTTTCGGCAACAGTCGTAACTCCTGGGTGGAGTCGACCAGTGCCAGGGTCGGGTATTTGGCAATATCAAAACTCATCAGGGGCCTATTAATACTTATTGTTTATTTATTACGCTGGATGATGTAGTCCGCTAGCGCTTCCAGTGCCGAGGTATCGAGTGACTGTTCAGCCAGTTGTTTCAGCGACTGACGGGCATCGTCGATCAGATCCCGGGCTTTCTTCCGGGCTTGCTCAAGACCCAGAAGTGCAGGGTA
Source organism: Escherichia sp. WS1451 (assembly GCF_046487365.1). Taxonomy (NCBI): domain Bacteria; kingdom Pseudomonadati; phylum Pseudomonadota; class Gammaproteobacteria; order Enterobacterales; family Enterobacteriaceae; genus Escherichia; species Escherichia sp. WS1451. The sequence continues at coordinate 78,688 of NZ_JBJQJP010000006.1, read as the reverse complement.
GGTACTTTTACCAAGTTGCTGGTCAGCACCCTGGCGTTTTCCCAACGTTGCAGTATCTCCTACCACATCCAGGATGTCATCCTGAACCTGGAAGGCAAGGCCGATGCTCTCTGCGTACTTGTCGAGTACAGGCAGAGCACGACGTCCTTTATCTCCGGCGCTTAATGCACCAAGGCGAACGGCGGCGCGAATCAATGCGCCGGTTTTATGACGATGAATACGCTCAAGCGCCTCCAGAGGTACGTGTTTGCCTTCCGCGTCTAAATCTAATGCCTGACCACCGCACATTCCGGCAATACCGCTGGCGCTCGCCAGTTCAGAAATCATCGAAATTCTGTCGCGATCCGACACTTCCGGCATATCAGCATCGCTTAAAATCGAGAACGCCAGCGTTTGTAAAGCATCGCCAGCGAGAATCGCGTTCGCTTCGCCAAACTTCACATGGCAGGTCGGCAAACCACGACGCAGATCGTCATCATCCATCGCCGGTAAATCATCATGAATTAATGAGTAAGCGTGGATACACTCAACGGCGGCAGCGGGTGCGTCCAGCGTGTTTGTGCTAACGCCAAACATATGACCGGTGGCATAAACCAGGAAAGGTCGCAGACGCTTACCACCTAATAATGCGCCATACTGCATGGTTTCGACCACGGGAGTGTTCTGAAAGGGCAGTGGGGCGATAAAACGGCTCAGCGCCTGGTTGGCCTGCTTAACGCAGGCTTCGAGTTGCTGCGGAAAGTCCATTACTCATTGTCCGGTGTAAAAGGGGTTAGAGAGGCATCTTCATTGTCAGACAGCAGAATTTGTACGCGCTGTTCGGCTTGTTGTAATTTGGCCTGCCCCTGACGTGCCAGCTGCACGCCGCGTTCGAACTCGTTCAGCGCCTCTTCCAGCGGCAGGTCGCCACTTTCCAGACGGGTTACAATCTGTTCCAGCTCGCTCAGCGCCTTTTCAAAGCTGGCGGGCGCCTCATTTTTCTTCGGCATAATGAATGTCTGACTCTCAATATTTTTCGCCCCGTCATGGTAACGGACTCAGGGCAAATAGCAAATAACGCGCAATGGTAAGGTGATGTGCGCAGCAAAGCGATGTTAGTGGTATACTTCCGCGCCTGGATGCAGCCGCAGGTGTGGGCTGCTGTATTTTTCCCTATACAAGTCGCTTAAGGCTTGCCAACGAACCATTGCCGCCATGAAGTTTATCATTAAATTGTTCCCGGAAATCACCATCAAAAGCCAATCTGTGCGCTTGCGCTTTATAAAAATCCTTACCGGGAACATTCGTAACGTTTTAAAGCACTATGATGAGACGCTCGCTGTCGTCCGCCACTGGGATAACATCGAAGTTCGCGCAAAAGATGAAAACCAGCGTCTGGCCATTCACGACGCCCTGACCCGTATTCCGGGTATCCACCATATTCTCGAAGTCGAAGACGTGCCGTTTACCGACATGCACGATATTTTCGAGAAAGCGTTGGTTCAGTATCGCGATCAGCTGGAAGGCAAAACCTTCTGCGTGCGCGTGAAGCGCCGTGGCAAACATGATTTTAGCTCGATTGATGTGGAACGTTACGTCGGCGGCGGTTTAAATCAGCATATTGAGTCCGCGCGCGTGAAGCTGACCAATCCGGATGTGACTGTCCATCTGGAAGTGGAAGACGATCGCCTCCTGCTAATTAAAGGCCGCTACGAAGGTATTGGCGGTTTCCCGATCGGCACCCAGGAAGATGTGTTGTCGCTCATTTCCGGTGGTTTCGACTCCGGTGTTTCCAGTTATATGTTGATGCGTCGCGGCTGCCGCGTGCATTACTGCTTCTTTAACCTCGGCGGCGCGGCGCATGAAATTGGCGTGCGTCAGGTGGCGCATTATCTGTGGAACCGCTTTGGCAGCTCCCACCGCGTGCGTTTTGTCGCTATTAATTTCGAACCTGTCGTCGGGGAAATTCTCGAGAAAATCGACGACGGTCAGATGGGTGTTATCCTCAAACGTATGATGGTGCGTGCCGCGTCCAAAGTGGCAGAACGTTACGGCGTACAGGCGCTGGTCACCGGCGAAGCGCTCGGCCAGGTGTCCAGCCAGACGCTGACCAACCTGCGCCTGATTGATAACGTCTCCGACACGCTGATCCTGCGTCCGCTGATCTCTTACGACAAAGAGCACATCATCAACCTGGCTCGCCAGATTGGCACCGAAGACTTTGCCCGCACGATGCCGGAATATTGCGGCGTGATTTCCAAAAGCCCGACGGTGAAAGCGGTTAAATCGAAGATTGAAGCGGAAGAAGAGAAGTTTGACTTCAGCATTCTCGATAAAGTGGTTGAGGAAGCGAATAACGTTGATATCCGCGAAATCGCCCAGCAGACCGAGCAGGAAGTGGTGGAAGTGGAAACCGTCAATGGCTTCGGCCCGAACGACGTGATCCTCGATATCCGTTCTATCGATGAACAGGAAGATAAGCCACTGAAAGTCGAAGGGATTGATGTGGTTTCTCTGCCGTTCTATAAACTGAGCACCAAATTTGGCGATCTCGACCAGAGCAAAACCTGGCTGTTGTGGTGTGAGCGCGGGGTGATGAGCCGCCTGCAGGCGCTCTATCTGCGCGAGCAGGGCTTTAACAATGTGAAGGTGTATCGCCCGTAATATGTGGTTGTAACGTCGCATCTGGCCAGATGCGACGTTTACCGCATCCGACACTACTCGTAATAATTATAAATCCCTGCCGCCATCACCAGTTGTGATGCCACTTCATGGGCTTTCTCGCGCCCAACCAGCAGATCGATAATTTTCAGACCAAAGTCGATAGCTGTACCCGGCCCCTGGCTGGTCAGCAATTTTACTCGTGCATCCCAGACGACGCGCTTGTCCTGCCATTGTTCGGCGGGAATTTTGTCTTTCAGCGTCGGGAAGCCGGTCATATTGCCAATCGGGAAGATATCGTGCGGGACCAGCACGGTGGCTGGCGCGGCGCAAATAGCCGCGACGATACGCCCGGAACGGTGGAACTGTTTAACGGTTTCAACCAGCAGGGTGCTATCGCGAAAACACTCTGCGCCTTTGATGCCACCAGGCAGCACAATCACGTCATATTCGCCATCAGCCACTTCGACCAGCGGCGCATCCGCCAGCATCTTTACGCCGCGCGAGCAGGTAATTGCCAGGTTACCATCGCTGGCGACGCTGGCAGTGGTGACTTTGATACCGCCGCGAACCAAGAGGTCGATAGTGGTGACGGCTTCAGTCTCTTCACTACCAGGGGCGAGGCAAACCAGTGCCGATGCGCTCATATTCACTCTCCTTTCTTTTTACCATTTCAAACAGGCGGGTGTTTTCCGGTACGGCAATCCCATGCGCGCGGGCGCGGCGTAAGAGAAAACCATTGATATAGTCGATTTCGGTGTGGCGCAGCGCGCGGATATCCTGCAACATCGACGAGATATTTTCCGCTGTTGCATCAATCACCTGCATCACGTAATCACGCAAATCTTCTGCTGAAGTATGATGCCCTTCGCGTTCGATCACTGCCGCGACTTCTTCGCATATCTGCATAATTTCTTGCGGATGATGACGTAATTCACCATTCGGGCAATTCCAGATGGCGGTCAGTGGATTAATCACACAGTTGACTGCCAGCTTGCGCCACAGCTCGGCGCGAATATTGTTATGCCACGCGACGTCAGGCAATACGGTTTGCAAAATATCCGCCAGATAACTGTAATCGCCGTCCTGTTGCCGTGCCGGACCAATATGCGTGATACCGTTTGCCACATGAATAATGACATTGCCGTCGCGGCGGGCGGCATGGGTGGTGGTGCCCATCAGTAATGGCTGCTGAATGTTTTGCAACTCTTCGATGGTACCCATGCCGTTGTGAATTAACAGTATTGGCGTGGTTACAGGCAGTGTGGACGCGAGGCTTTTGACGGCATCGGAAACCTGCCATGCTTTCAGCGTCACCAGGAGCAGATCGCTGGTGGCGAGAAAATCGGGATCGTTGGCGGTCAGCGATTCGTTAAATATCGAACCGTCAGTCTCAACCAGATTCACGCTACAATAAGGTTGCGGTACGCGCAGCCAGCCCTGAACGTCGTGACCCTGTTTACAAAGTGCTGTAAGCCATAATTGCCCTAAGGCACCGCATCCCAATACGGTAATTTTCATTGTTCCTCCTCACCCGCAACCACTCCGGGTGTTCAATAAGGCTATCCCTTAATTGTGCATGCTGTTGCGACTATGCACAATTAAGGGATACGTCCTGGTGCAGGACTGTTGGTTATTTAACTTTGCAGGTATTATGCTTCGCATCAAAAATGAAGGGAGAGGAAAAGATGCCATCTTTCGATATTGTCTCTGAAGTTGATCTTCAGGAAGCACGTAACGCGGTCGATAACGCGAGCCGCGAAGTGGAGTCCCGTTTTGACTTCCGTAATGTTGAAGCCTCATTTGAGCTGAACGACGCCAGCAAAACCATCAAAGTGTTGAGCGAGTCCGACTTCCAGGTCAATCAGTTGCTGGATATTCTGCGTGCCAAGTTGCTGAAGCGCGGCATTGAAGGCAGTTCACTGGATGTACCGGAAAATATCGTTCATAGCGGTAAAACCTGGTTTGTGGAAGCGAAACTGAAACAGGGCATTGAGAGCGCGACTCAGAAGAAAATCGTCAAAATGATCAAAGACAGTAAACTGAAAGTGCAGGTGCAAATTCAGGGCGATGAGATCCGCGTAACGGGTAAATCTCGTGATGATTTGCAGGCTGTCATGGCGATGGTACGTGGTGGTGATCTCGGTCAGCCGTTCCAGTTCAAAAACTTCCGCGATTAATCGCGACAACCTGCGCTTTGTTCATGTCAGATGCGGCATGAACGCCTGATTTGGCCTACAAAGGTTTATAACTCAGGAACTTTGTAGGCCTGGTAAGCGTAGCGCAGCAGGCAATTTCGCCTCGCTTTTATGCCTGGCGAATTGCCTGTTCAACCTCAAAGCGATTCGTCACTTTGCTGTCGATTTTCACATACGCTGAATGTTCTTCTTCTGCAATCAACACTTCTTTGACGCCTTCAGTTTCCAGCAAACGTACTTTTAACGCTTCGTTTGCGGCAATGTCCGCCGGGATTTCAATGCGCAAGCTGCTGACATACGGCGGTTCTTTCATGGTACTGGCGACTGCCAGCCACACTGCGGCCAGCATTGCGCCAGCGAGAAATACGCCCTGACCGTCAAACATGCCGTCAATCCAGCCGCCCAGCGAACCGCCAATCGCCACGCCAAGAAACTGGCTGGTGGAGTAAACACCCATCGCCGTACCTTTGTAACCTGCAGGCGACTCTTTACTGATAAGTGAAGGCAGAAGGGCTTCCATCAAATTAAACGCTACAAAGAAAAGCTGCACGCCGACCACCAGTTGCCAGAACTGCGTTTGTGCGTTCCACAACACAATTTCCGCAACCACGATCAATCCGACGCAGAAGACAAAGACTTGCTTCATTTTGCGCTTAACTTCAGCGTAGATAATGAAAGGCACGACCGAGCCAAAGGCGATTAGCATCGTCGCCAGATAGACCTTCCAGTGTTCAGCCGCCGGGAACCCCGCATCAGCCAGCTGTCCGGGCAGGGCAACAAACGTAGACATCAGAAGCATGTGTAGACACATAATGCCAAAGTTGAGTTTCAGCAACCGCGGTTCCGCCAGCACTTTACTGAAACTGCCTTTCACCATTCCGGACTCACGATTAAGTACGTGAGTGCTACTGTTGGGCACAACCCAAATGGTCAACGCAATGCCGGTTGTTGCCAGAATAGCGATCATCCAGAACAGCGCGTGCAGCCCAAGTTTGTGAGTGATGATAGGGCCAAGTACCATCGCAATGGCGAAGGTAATACCAAAACTCACGCCGATAAACGCCATCGCTTTGGTACGGTTTTGTTCGCGCGTGAGATCAGAAAGTAGCGCCATAACGGCAGCGGCAATCGCTCCAGAACCTTGTAACGCCCGGCCCAGAATAATTCCCCAGATGGAGTCGGAGAGCGCAGCAATAACGCTACCGGCGGCAAACACCGCCAGCCCACCGACAATTAATGGTTTGCGACCAATGCGGTCTGAAAGCAGGCCAAACGGAATCTGAAAAACGGCCTGCGTCAGACCATAAATACCAATGGCAATACCGATTAATGCTTCGCTGGCACCTTGCAGAGCCATGCCGTACGTGGTCAGAACCGGCAGAACCATGAACATGCCCAGCATGCGCAACGAGAAAACGGTGCCTAAACCCCAGGTCGCGCGCCGCTCACCTGGCGTCATTTTATAATCGTTCATTACCACCTCTTAAAAAAATGCCCACATAGTGTAGTGCGGAGCGCATGTTGGGTAAACAGAGTGTTAATGAGAAAATATTACAGAGGAGAATAGTTTGTGTGTCAGGTATGTTTACTTTGCATTCATAAAATGAATGCTCTATATGTTGAAAAAATTATTCTTAAAGTTAAATAGTTTTACATCAAAAGTAATAATATTATTTCTTGATTGCTATGTGCATTTTTTATCTTGCGAACATGCTATTTTTATCTCACTAAATAAACGATTAGGTGACATCGATGATAATGTTTCAGGTTAAATGTGTGCTTATTACTTGGGCCTTTATGGCACTGTATTTATTCATTAAATGGATGTTTGGTGGTTAATTATTATGGAAACATATGACAGAGAGAACATAAAGGTATACATGTTAACTAAAAGAATATTATTTTCTTTAATGCTAATAGTTTCACCATGCGTGGTGGCAAGCGAGAAAGCGCATGAATTGTATGACAGCATATACGGTGGTCAACCTGCGCCCGATGTTATAAATAGACTGCATAAAATGGCTGAATTGGGAGATGTCGACGCGCAGAGCCTGTTAGGCTGGGAATATTATCAGCCTCGCTTTGATACCAAACCTGATGTTCAGGAAGCGATTAAATGGTTTGAGTTAGCCGCTAAACACGGTGATAGAGAAGCTCCGTTAGCGCTGGGGAGTATCTACTACGACGGTGAGCTGGTGCGGGTGGATTATGCCAAAGCGTATGTTCTATTTAATCAGGCCGCGCAATACGGTGTGAATTTAGCATGGTCCAGGTTGGGCATGATGTACGCCAATGGTCAGTATGTTGAGGTAGATTGTAAGAAAGCGAAGGAATATCTTGATAAAGGTGTCCACATTTATGGTGGTCCGGAAGACTTTCTGGCTACATGTCGAAAAGACATGATTGACAGAAAAACGGTTGACGATACGTTACCCGTGATCACGGTTACCCGTTCTGGGATGCGGGATAATTTTTTAGATAAAGGTTTTTCCTGCATGGATAGCCTCTTCGCTACCACCAATAAATTAGGCGAAGTGGCCAATCTTCGCGTGACATTCAGCATTCGTAGCCCATCCGGTAAGGAGATTAACCAAACGGTTGGTTTCGCGCCTTTCGGTTTAAACCGGCTGAATATTAGCTTTACTGATTATATATTTGATTCATTTACCAGTAATTCGTCTCTAATTCTTTATAAACCGGAATTTGAGCGAAAATCTTGTGCAACTGTAAGGACCACAATCGTTGCCGCAACGGCAACCATTAACGGCAAGGATGTGGAGTTGCTGAAAGCGGGGGCAATTGAACAAAAGTGGTAACGCTGCTCAGCCCCCGCCTGAGGCAAGACTTGCCCTGGCGGGTGGCGATAATAATCTAAGCCGCGAGAATATGCTGAATCGCCAAAAACATCGGTACAGCACCAAAAGCATTTGGTGTCGCTGAAAGCTGAACAAAGCCGAGACGAGCATAAAAGTTAATGGCGGCAGGGTCAGCATCAAGATAAACCCCTTTAATTGGTAATGCCTGGTGAATTATTTTTACATGTTCAAAAAAATCACATAGTAGGTCCTGACCAAAGCCCCGCTTTTGATACTTCCGCGCCACCCCCAACATGACTAATCTGACAACACCAATCTCTGAAGGCTGTGAACCCTGAAGGACGCCAGAAACGCGTTGTTTTTCCAGCGAATATGCCGTAAAAGTACATATGCCAATCAGTTCACCACTTTGTCTGTCAATAAGTGCTTTAGCCGCACAGTCGCTATTACGCACACTTTTCTTTAGCGATGTGCGTACAAATTTATCGATAACAGGGTTACCGCAATCAAACTGTTTTTGCCCAGGATAAGTAATATCAGACTGATAATTACAGGAGAGGACTATGGGCAGAGTAATCTCTTCATGCTTGTCGACCATCGCTGTTTTTCCTTTTCATTAACGCCTTGAGTGCGAGCGTCGGTTGAGCAGGTTCGGCGATGAGTTGGTTCATCAGTTCCCAGCTTTGATTCGAAAGCTCACGGCGACGTTGGTTATCAAGCACGCTTTCGGCGCGTTCCATAGCAGCGCTCAAAATAAAGGCGCTTAAATCTAACCCAACGGCTTGCGCAGCTTCACGAAGTCTGTTTTTGGCGTCGGGACTGGTTTTGAGTTCAACCCGCGCATTTTTCAGCGTTTTATCGACATCGGGTAGAGTGGCTGTTTTTCCAGGCATTGTGACCTCTTTGATTAACTGAATGAAATCGTAGGGAGTCGATCTCATACATAATACGGCTATCAACCGTATGATTAATTTATGTGCATCTGCTCACTCTGTCAAGAGATACGGTTATTAGCCGTATCTCTGATCTCAGACAATAAAAAAGGTGCCGTAGCACCTTTTTAATAGAGAGGTTGTGTTACCACACAGCAGCCAGCAGCGTATGCGAGTCCGGCACCATAAAATCAACGGACATCATTACCGAGAGGGCAGTGATGGCGATGATAGAGAAGCCAAACAGCTTGCGCGCCCAGATTCTGTCATCAGCAACTTTATAACCGCGCAGGGCCATGCCTAACCACCAGACGCTCACCGCAGCGGCGACCACCAGATATTTATACCCAGCGTAGCCGCCAAGAGAGAGCATCAGCGTGGCAACGGCAAAGGCGATGATATACAGCGTGATGTGATTCTTCGCCACCGAAATGCCTTTCACCACCGGCAGTACCGGAATGTTTGCGGCCTGATAATCCTTAAAGCGGAAAATGGCGATGGCATAAGAATGAGGCATCTGCCACAGGCTGAAGATAGCCAGCAGGATCGCTGCGCCGCTATCGAACTCGCCGGTTACCGCACAGTAACCGATCACCGGAGGCGCAGCGCCGGAGAGCGAACCAATCAATGTGCCGTAGACAGAATGACGTTTCATGTACAGGCTATAAACGCCGACATAAACCACAAAGCCCATCACCCCCAGCCAGCAGGCCAGCGGATTCGCGCCAAACCACAGCAGCATAAAGCCAGCAATACCCAGCAAGGTGGCGTACACCAGCGAGACAGCAGGAGAGATCAGGCCTTTAACCAGCACCCGATTCTTCGTCCTTTCCATCTTTCTGTCGATATCCCTGTCGATGTAGTTGTTAAACACACAACCCGACGCCACAACCAGTGACACCCCAACCAGCGTGTAGATAAACAGGGGATAATCAATGCTGCCCTTTGAGGCCAGCAGGAATCCCCCAATCACCGAGATCAGGTTGCCAAAGATGATGCCTGGTTTCGTTACTTGCAGGTATTGCTTAAACATCATAACCGCCGCTCTTAGTGCATCATCATGTTGTAGTTGAGGTTCCACATAATCCAGATGGAGCCTACAACCAGGATAGCGATGATTAGCACGGTGAAGACAAACGCCGTCATGTTCCAGCCTTCATCTGATTTGGTATTCATGTGCAGGAAGCACACCAGATGCACCAGAACCTGTACCACTGCCATTGCCAGGATGGTTCCCAGAATTACGGCCGGAGAGGCAGCCCCTGTCATCACCATCCAGAACGGAATTACCGTCAGGATTATCGACAGGATAAAGCCTGTCATGTAGGTCTTTACGCTGCCATGGGATGCGCCGCCGCTCGCGTTAGAATGACTCATTACATCGCCCCCATCAGATAAACAACAGTGAACACACAGATCCAAACCACATCCAGGAAGTGCCAGAACAAGCTCAGGCACATGATGCGGGTACGGTTCGTGCTGGTCAGCCCGCGACGGGCGATTTGCACCATCAGCACCGCCATCCAGATAAGACCGGAAGTGACGTGCAGACCGTGCGTGCCGACCAGCGCAAAGAACGCTGACAGGAAGCCGCTGCGATCCGGACCCATGCCGTTAACAATCAGGTGATGGAATTCATAGATTTCCATCCCGATAAATCCGGCACCAAACAACCAGGTCAACGCCAGCCAGGAGATAACCTGGCTTTTGTTGTTTTTGTACATGGCGATAGCCGCCATGCCGTAGGTGATGGAGCTGAACAACAGCAAGAAAGTTTCAACCAGAACAAACGGCAGTTCGAAAATGTCCTTACCTGTCGGGCCGCCTGCGGTGCCGTTCACCAGAACGGCATAGGTAGCAAACAAGATAGAGAACAGAATGCAGTCGCTCATCAGGTAGATCCAAAATCCGAAGATTTTGGTTCCGCCTGCATCGTGGTGCCCGTGTTCGTGCGCGTGGGCAGTCGCGTGCGTCAAAGTATCAGTTGCCATTTTTCAGCCCTGCCTTAGTAATCTCATCGAAATGCTGGTTTTCCAGTTTTTCGATTTCTGCCACCGGCACGTAGTAATCCACGTCCTCGTCGAAGCTTTTCACGATCCAGGTGATGATCATGCCTGCGAAGCCAACAATCGCCAGCCACCAGATATGCCAGATCATGGCGAAACCGAAGATGGTGGAGAAAGCCGCAATGACGATACCGGCACCGCTGTTTTTCGGCATATGAATTTCTTCATAGTGGTCAGGCTTTTTGTACGCTTCGCCTTTCTCTTTCATTTCCCAGAATGCATCACGCTCGTGAACGTGCGGCACAACGGCAAAGTTATAGAACGGAGGCGGGGAAGAGGTTGCCCACTCCAGCGTACGGCCACCCCACGGGTCGCCAGTCAGGTCACGGTTCTGGTCGCGGTCGCGAATAGAAACGTACATCTGAATAACGAGGCAGAGAATACCCAGCGCAATCAGTACAGCACCGCTGGCTGCAATCATCAGCATGGTGTGGAACTGTGGGTCAATCTGCTGGCTCAAACGACGGGTCATGCCCATGAAGCCCAGCGCATACAGTGGCATAAAGGCAACGAAGAAGCCGATGATCCAGAACCAGAACGCGCGTTTACCCCAGGTTTCGTTCAGTTTGAAACCGAACGCTTTAGGCCACCAGTAGGTCATCCCTGCGAAGCAGCCGAAGACCACGCCGCCGATGATCACGTTATGGAAGTGCGCAATCAGGAACAGGCTGTTATGCAGAACGAAGTCCGCGCCCGGTACTGCCAGCAGCACGCCAGTCATCCCGCCCACCGAGAAGGTGACGATAAAACCGATAGTCCACAGCATCGCAGAATGGAACACGATGCGGCCCTGATACATGGTGAACAGCCAGTTGAAGATCTTCACCCCGGTCGGGATGGCGATAATCATCGTGGTGATACCAAAGAAGGCGTTTACGTTCGCGCCCGCACCCATCGTAAAGAAGTGGTGCAGCCAGACGATGAACGACAGCACGGTGATACAGACGGTTGCCCATACCAGCGAGGTATAACCAAACAGACGTTTACGCGAGAAGGTTGCCGCAATTTCGGAGAACACACCGAATACAGGCAGGATCAGGATGTAAACTTCCGGGTGGCCCCAGGCCCAAATCAGGTTGATGTACATCATCATGTTGCCACCCATATCGTTGGTAAAGAAATGGGTGCCCAGATAGCGATCCAGGGTCAACAACGCGACGGTTACCGTCAGAATTGGGAAGGAAGCAATAATCAGTACGTTCGCGCACAGTGATGCCCAGGTAAATACTGGCATCTTGAACATGGTCATGCCCGGTGCGCGCATCTTCAGAATGGTAACGAAGAAGTTGATACCGGTAAGCGTCGTACCTATACCGGATAGCTGGAGACTCCATATCCAGTAATCGACACCGACTCCCGGACTGTACTCTATTCCCGATAGCGGTGGATAGGCCAGCCAGCCGGTCTGCGCAAATTCGCCCACGCCGAGAGAAACGTTAACCAGAATCACACCAACAACGGTAAACCAGAAGCTTAAGTTGTTGAGGAACGGGAACGCAACGTCACGCGCGCCGATCTGCAGCGGAACCACCAGGTTCATCAGACCGATAACGAAAGGCATCGCCACGAAGAAGATCATAATCACGCCGTGCGCGGTGAAGATCTGATCGTAGTGGTGAGGAGGCAGGAAGCCCGCTTCGCCCGCCGAGGCAAGGGCCTGCTGGCTACGCATCATAATGGCGTCAGCAAAACCACGCAGCAACATCACAATCGCCACGATGATATACATGATACCTAGGCGTTTATGGTCGACGGAGGTCAGCCACTCTTTCCACAGGTAGGTCCACTTACCGAAGTAAGTGATCAGGCCAACGAGCGCCAGACCTCCCAAAATAATGCCAGCGATCGTAACCATGACGATAGGTTCATGGAACGGGACTGCATCAAGTGATAATTTTCCGAACATCTTTATTCTTCCTCAACCCCTTTAATGGGCGGATTCCGCGTGGCTCATGTCCATGCCTTCCATACCTTCGTGTGCACTGTGCTCACCTTCTGGCTGGGTCATGTCCATGCTCTTACCGTGAGCCATAAACTTGTTAATCACATCAGCAAACAAGTCTGGTTTCACGTTGGAGAAATATTCCACCTGGTTGTATTCGCTAGGCGCGGCCAGTTTTTCGAACGCTGCCATGTCAGACATGGTGTTCGGCGACTGTTTCGCTTTTGCGACCCATTGGTCGAATGCGGCGCGATCCGGTGTTGCAATAGCTTTGAACTTCATGCCTGAGAAGCCCGGGCCGCTGTAGCTGGCGGAGATACCGTCATAAGTACCGGGTTCGTTGGCGATCAGATGCAGGCGAGTCTGCATACCGGCCATGGCATAAATCTGGCTACCCAGACGCGGAATGAAGAAGGAGTTCATCACGGAGTTGGAGGTCACTTTGAAGTACACCGGAGTGTTCGCCGGGAAAGCGATTTCATTCACGGTAGCAATGCCCTGTTCCGGGTAGATGAAGAACCATTTCCAGTCCATGGAAACCACTTCGATGGTAATGGGCTTCTCGTCGTGTGCCAGCGGCTTGCTAGGCTCAAGAGCGTGAGTGGTTTTCCAGGTCAGTACCGCAAGGAAGATGATGATTAAGATAGGTACCGTCCAGACCACAGCTTCCACTTTATTGGAGTGTGACCAGTTCGGGCTGTACTTAGCATCTTTATTGCTCGCACGGTACTTCCAGGCGAAACCAACAGCCATCAAGATTGCGGGAATAACGACAATCAACATCAGGCCAAATGCCGTCAGTATCAGTGAACGTTGCTCCAGACCAATCTGTCCTTTGGGATCTAACAGCGCAGAATTACAGCCACTGAGCAATACAGTGCCTGCAAATAATGACAACCATCCCAAACTTTTATTGTATTTCCTGAGTCTCATTTAACGACCTCAATTCCACGGGATCTGGTGGCGTTTAAAGTGTGTGGGCATTTTACGGGAAGGTTACATTACTGTAAACATGATTAAATTCCTGTTACTTGGATTTGGCTTCCAGGTCACATATGTTGCAAAACATATCGGGTTGATTTTAAGAAGCTGTTGCAAAAGGGCGTTATAACAAAAGGGGAGTGCAGAAGAAGTCTGGGCGGGCAATTGGTATAACCAATGCGAAATAAAACAATTATTTAACAAATAATTATCATTAAAGTGACAACTTGGTAGTGAGAAAATAAAGATTCATTAGCTGAATCGTGTAAGAAAAATAGAATTCATAAATGGCGTCAATAATTTCCAAACGCTAAGCCGCACAAAAGAACAAATATTAATAAGCGATGCTGATGTTTATTTAGCCGTAATAATTACGGCGAGTGATTACTACAGCTAAATAATATTTACAGATTACGTCAGATGTGTTTTTCGTAGCGCCAGATAATCCAGTAAACCACCAAGCACGACGCCAGAAAGGGCGACTAAAACCCCGACTTCCAGCAGAGCAGGCAGGAAAGAGAAGTGCGTCAAATCCAGCGCGTCCATCGTCAACAGCAGTAACCACACGGCCAACAGGCTGACGCCCGCCGCCAGTGTCCACATGGCAAAGGCATAACCTGCCGGATATTCGGTACGGGAGATAAAGTTGTCATTTACTCGTGTATATTCAAGCGTCTGGCGACAAATCAGCAGTAAAATAAGCCCTGGTACGGCAGCGGCGACGGAGAACAGATAGAATGTCGACCAGCCGTGTGCTTCAACAAACCAACCCGCCACGGGGCCGACATAAACTCGCCCTACAGCAGAAAGCGCTGAGAGCAGGGCAAATTGAGTAGCGGAAAATGACTTATTACACAGCGTCATTAACAGCGCGACAAAGGCTGATGTACCCATCCCGCCACAGAGGTTTTCGAAAAAGACGGCTGCACCCATGCTGTAGAGATGCTTATCAGTAATCGACAGCAGCCAGTAACCGGCGTTAGATGCACCTTGTAAAATGCCGAAAATCAGCAGTGCACGGAACAGCGACAGGCGCTGCATCAAAATCCCACCGTACAATGCGCCAACAATGGTCGCCAGTAAGCCAAGCGTTTTGTTAACCACGCCTACTTCACCCGCATCAAACCCGACGCCGCGAATCAAAAACGTGGTTGTCAGGCTCATAGCGAATGCGTCGCCCAGCTTATACAGCACGATAAGAAGCAAAATAAGCCAGGCATTATTGCGACCAAAGAAATCGCGCAGAGGTGCAACAACCGCTTGTTCCAGCGTTTTGGGCACAGGAATGGTGTCGGTGGGTTCTGGTGCAAGCAACGTCGCGATAATACAGGGGATCAACAGCGCCGCCATCAACCAGTACATGCCCTGCCAGCCCAGCCATTTATCTGCCAGCCACAGGGCTAAGCCGCCGGAAACCAGCATCCCTAAACGGTAACCCAGCACGCTGATTGCCGCGCCCGCACCACGTTCTTCTGCCGGGAGCACATCGGTTTTCCACGCATCGAAGACAATATCCTGGGAGGCAGAGCAAAAAGCGATCACCACCGCCAGTGCCGCCATCCAGCGGAGCTGGGTGCCTGGTTCGAGAAAACCCATCGCCGCAATGGCGACTAATAACAGAATTTGCGTGGCGAGCAGCCAACCGCGCCGCCGCCCGAAAAATGGGGGCGTGTAGCGGTCCATCAGTGGTGACCAGAGGAATTTAAAAACGTAAGCCTGGCCTACCAGAGAGAAGAAACCAATGGTTTTGAGATCGATATTCTCGACCGTCATCCAGGCCTGTAAGGTGCCGGACGTCAGGGCGAGCGGTAGCCCGGAAGCAAAACCCAGAATCAGCAATATGGCTGAACGTGGCTGTTGAAAAATACGTAAATATTGACTGGACATGGGCGTCTACAGGCCCGGCTTGCACCGGGCCAGAGGGCAGAAATTAACGCGCGTTATGCTTGATGAATTCGTGGATGCTGGTGTCCTGAGACATATCAGCGATGGTATCGGTCAGCACACTGTTAACCGCATCGGCGATATTTTTGTTGGAGGCCTGGAACGCACCTTCAACGTTGTAGCTGGCACGATAGTTTTTGGTCATTTTGTTGCCATTCTGCGCGGTAGCGATGATAGCGATATCCGCTTTGGTGGCGATGTTATAGCGCACGTTGCCCTGGGACACGTCAGCATACAGTTGGCTAACGATGATTTGCAGATTAACCGGGCCATTCGGACCAACCATGTAACCACGCGCGGTCATCTGTTTTTCCAGCACTTCTTGCAGCAGGAAACGCAGATCGCGGGAGGCGGTCAGGGTAACGATTTGATTATCGCGGGTGACTTTTGCCAGCGCCTGATCGGTACGCTGATCGGCACCATTAATGCTTACGGTGACGCCCATCAGGCTTGGATCCTGCTGTGGCAGTGTTATCGTCGGTGAAACTTCAATAGTTGTTGGCGGTTTTGCGCATCCTGCAAGCATAAACAGAGCAACTAACGGGAAGAGGATTTTTTTGAACATGTTCGGGCTCTCAGAGACTCTTAAGCGTGTTTGGTAAAAATTCCCGCCATCATAACATTGCCAACGGCGAGGGGAAGTGGGTAAGGCATGTAAATTCATCATGTTGACGAAATAATCGCCCCTGGTAAAAGAAACGCTGATGCGAGGCCTGTGTTTCAATCTTTAAATCAGTAAACTTCATACGCTTGACGGAAAAACCAGGACGAAACCTAAATATTTGTTGTTAAGCTGCAATGGAAACGGTAAAAGCGGCTAGTATTTAAAGGGATGGATGACATCTCAGCGTTGTCGGAGGAGATATTTCATGATGATACGTGAGCGGATAGAAGAAAAATTAAGGGCGGCGTTCCAACCCGTATTCCTCGAAGTAGTGGATGAAAGCTATCGTCACAATGTCCCAGCCGGCTCTGAAAGCCATTTTAAAGTTGTGCTGGTCAGCGATCGTTTTACGGGTGAACGTTTTCTGAATCGTCATCGAATGATTTACAGTACTTTAGCGGAGGAACTCTCTACTACCGTTCATGCGCTGGCTCTGCATACTTACACTATTAAGGAGTGGGAAGGGTTGCAGGACACCGTCTTTGCCTCTCCTCCCTGTCGTGGAGCAGGAAGCATCGCGTAAAAACGCATTTGCAACTGTCGGCGCTTTTCCAGTATGTTGCTAAAGATTTTATGAAAAACGGCCTGCGGGCCGTTTTGTTTTGTCTGGATTTTGCGCTTTTTGCCCAGCATTCAGACGAAAATTGCCCGGGAATTGTGAAAAAATACGCGACAGCGCGCAATAACCGTTCTCGACTCATAAAAGTGATGCCGCTATAATGCCGCGTCCTATTTGAATGCTTTCGGGATGATTCTGGTAACAGGGAATGTGATTGATTATAAGAACATCCCGGTTCCGCGAAGCCAACAACCTGTGCTTGCGGGGTAAGAGTTGACCGAGCACTGTGATTTTTTGAGGTAACAAGATGCAAGTTTCAGTTGAAACCACTCAAGGCCTTGGCCGCCGTGT
Organism: Escherichia sp. WS1451; assembly: GCF_046487365.1. NCBI lineage: Bacteria > Pseudomonadati > Pseudomonadota > Gammaproteobacteria > Enterobacterales > Enterobacteriaceae > Escherichia > Escherichia sp. WS1451. Next base: position 61,595 of record NZ_JBJQJP010000006.1, on the reverse strand, counting down.
AACGATTACTATCGCTGCTGACAGCATCGAGACCGCTGTTAAAAGCGAGCTGGTCAACGTTGCGAAAAAAGTACGTATTGACGGCTTCCGCAAAGGCAAAGTGCCAATGAATATCGTTGCTCAGCGTTATGGCGCGTCTGTACGCCAGGACGTTCTGGGTGACCTGATGAGCCGTAACTTCATTGACGCCATCATTAAAGAAAAAATCAATCCGGCTGGCGCACCGACTTATGTTCCGGGCGAATACAAGCTGGGTGAAGACTTCACCTACTCTGTAGAGTTTGAAGTTTATCCGGAAGTTGAACTGCAGGGTCTGGAAGCGATCGAAGTTGAAAAACCGATCGTTGAAGTGACCGATGCTGACGTTGACGGCATGCTGGATACTCTGCGTAAACAGCAGGCGACCTGGAAAGAAAAAGACGGCGCTGTTGAAGCAGAAGACCGCGTAACCATCGACTTCACCGGTTCTGTAGACGGCGAAGAGTTCGAAGGCGGTAAAGCGTCTGATTTCGTACTGGCGATGGGCCAGGGTCGTATGATCCCGGGCTTTGAAGACGGTATCAAAGGCCACAAAGCTGGCGAAGAGTTCACCATCGACGTGACCTTCCCGGAAGAATACCACGCAGAAAACCTGAAAGGTAAAGCAGCGAAATTCGCTATCAACCTGAAGAAAGTTGAAGAGCGTGAACTGCCGGAACTGACTGCTGAATTCATCAAACGTTTCGGCGTTGAAGATGGTTCCGTAGAAGGTCTGCGCGCTGAAGTGCGTAAAAACATGGAGCGCGAGCTGAAGAGCGCCATCCGTAACCGCGTTAAGTCTCAGGCGATCGAAGGTCTGGTAAAAGCTAACGACATCGACGTACCGGCTGCGCTGATCGACAGCGAAATCGACGTTCTGCGTCGCCAGGCTGCACAGCGTTTCGGTGGCAACGAAAAACAAGCTCTGGAACTGCCGCGTGAACTGTTCGAAGAACAGGCTAAACGTCGCGTAGTTGTTGGCCTGCTGCTGGGCGAAGTTATCCGCACCAACGAGCTGAAAGCTGACGAAGAGCGCGTGAAAGGCCTGATCGAAGAGATGGCTTCTGCGTACGAAGATCCGAAAGAAGTTATCGAGTTCTACAGCAAAAACAAAGAACTGATGGACAACATGCGCAATGTTGCTCTGGAAGAACAGGCTGTTGAAGCTGTACTGGCGAAAGCGAAAGTGACTGAAAAAGAAACCACTTTCAACGAGCTGATGAACCAGCAGGCGTAATTTACGCAGCATAACGCGCTAAATTCGCACAAAGGCCCGTCACCGCTAGGTGGTGGGCTTTTTTTTGTCATGAATTTTGCATGGAACCGTGCGAAAAGCCTCTTTCGGTGTTAGCGTAACAACAAAAGATTGTTATGCTTGAAATATGGTGATGCCGTACCCATAACACAGGGACTAGCTGATAATCCGTCCATAAGGTTACAATCGGTACAGCAGGTTTTTTCAATTTTATCCAGGAGACGGAAATGTCATACAGCGGCGAACGAGATAACTTTGCACCCCATATGGCGCTGGTGCCGATGGTCATTGAACAGACCTCACGAGGTGAGCGCTCTTTTGATATCTATTCTCGTCTACTTAAGGAACGCGTCATTTTTCTGACTGGCCAGGTTGAAGACCACATGGCTAACCTGATTGTGGCGCAGATGCTGTTCCTGGAAGCAGAAAACCCAGAAAAAGATATCTATCTGTACATTAACTCTCCAGGCGGGGTGATTACTGCCGGGATGTCTATCTATGACACCATGCAGTTTATCAAGCCTGATGTCAGCACCATCTGTATGGGCCAGGCGGCCTCGATGGGCGCTTTCTTGCTGACTGCAGGGGCAAAAGGTAAACGTTTCTGCCTGCCGAATTCGCGCGTGATGATTCACCAGCCGTTGGGCGGCTACCAGGGCCAGGCGACCGATATCGAAATTCATGCCCGTGAAATTCTGAAAGTTAAAGGGCGCATGAATGAACTTATGGCGCTTCATACGGGTCAATCATTAGAACAGATTGAACGTGATACCGAGCGCGATCGCTTCCTTTCCGCCCCTGAAGCGGTGGAATACGGTCTGGTCGATTCGATTCTGACCCATCGTAATTGATGCCAGAGGCGCAACTGTGCCGCTATACTTATCCAGGGCGGCACAACGCTGTAAGCGGCTTGCGCCTGAGAATGGCATTTGCGTCGTCGTGTGCGGCACAAAGAACAAAGAAGAGGTTTTGACCCATGACAGATAAACGCAAAGATGGCTCAGGCAAATTGCTGTATTGCTCTTTTTGCGGCAAAAGCCAGCATGAAGTGCGCAAGCTGATTGCCGGTCCATCCGTGTATATCTGCGACGAATGTGTTGATTTATGTAACGACATCATTCGCGAAGAGATTAAAGAAGTTGCACCGCATCGTGAACGCAGTGCGCTACCAACGCCGCATGAAATTCGCAACCACCTGGACGATTACGTTATCGGTCAGGAACAGGCGAAAAAAGTGCTGGCGGTCGCGGTATACAACCACTACAAACGTCTGCGCAACGGAGATACCAGCAATGGCGTCGAGTTGGGCAAAAGTAACATTCTGCTGATCGGTCCGACCGGTTCCGGTAAAACGCTGCTGGCCGAAACGCTGGCGCGCCTGCTGGACGTTCCGTTCACCATGGCTGACGCAACCACGCTGACCGAAGCCGGTTATGTGGGCGAAGACGTTGAAAACATCATTCAGAAGCTGTTGCAGAAGTGCGATTACGACGTACAGAAAGCGCAGCGCGGGATTGTCTACATCGATGAAATCGACAAGATTTCTCGTAAGTCAGACAACCCGTCCATTACCCGAGACGTTTCCGGTGAAGGCGTACAGCAGGCACTGTTAAAACTGATCGAAGGTACGGTAGCTGCTGTTCCGCCGCAAGGTGGGCGTAAACATCCGCAACAGGAATTCTTGCAGGTTGATACCTCTAAGATCCTGTTTATCTGTGGCGGTGCGTTTGCCGGTCTGGATAAAGTGATTTCCCATCGTGTAGAAACCGGTTCCGGCATTGGTTTTGGCGCGACGGTAAAAGCGAAGTCCGACAAAGCAAGCGAAGGTGAACTGCTGGCGCAGGTTGAACCGGAAGATCTGATCAAGTTTGGTCTGATCCCTGAGTTCATTGGTCGTCTGCCGGTTGTCGCAACGTTGAATGAACTGAGCGAAGAAGCTCTGATTCAGATCCTCAAAGAGCCGAAAAACGCCCTGACCAAGCAGTATCAGGCGCTGTTTAATCTGGAAGGCGTGGATCTGGAATTCCGTGACGAGGCGCTGGATGCTATCGCTAAGAAAGCGATGGCGCGTAAAACCGGTGCCCGTGGCCTGCGTTCCATCGTAGAAGCCGCACTGCTCGATACCATGTACGATCTGCCGTCCATGGAAGACGTCGAAAAAGTGGTTATCGACGAATCGGTAATTGATGGTCAAAGCAAGCCGTTGCTGATTTATGGCAAGCCGGAAGCGCAACAGGCATCTGGTGAATAATTAACCATTCCCATACAATTAGTTAACCAAAAAGGGGGGATTTTATCTCCCCTTTAATTTTTCCTCTATTCTCGGCGTTGAATGTGGGGGAAACATCCCCATATACTGACGTACATGTTAATAGATGGCGTGAAGCACAGTCGTGTCATCTGATTACCTGGCGGAAATTAAACTAAGAGAGAGCTCTATGAATCCTGAGCGTTCTGAACGCATTGAAATCCCCGTATTGCCGCTGCGCGATGTGGTGGTTTATCCGCACATGGTCATCCCCTTATTTGTCGGGCGGGAAAAATCTATCCGTTGTCTGGAAGCGGCGATGGACCATGATAAAAAAATTATGCTGGTCGCGCAGAAAGAAGCTTCAACGGATGAGCCGGGTGTAAACGATCTTTTCACCGTCGGGACCGTGGCCTCTATATTGCAGATGCTGAAACTGCCTGACGGCACCGTCAAAGTGCTGGTCGAGGGGTTACAGCGCGCGCGTATTTCTGCGCTCTCTGACAATGGCGAACACTTTTCTGCGAAGGCGGAGTATCTGGAGTCGCCGACCATTGATGAGCGGGAACAGGAAGTGCTGGTGCGTACTGCAATCAGCCAGTTCGAAGGCTACATCAAGCTGAACAAAAAAATTCCACCAGAAGTGCTGACGTCGCTGAATAGCATCGACGATCCGGCGCGTCTGGCGGATACCATTGCTGCACATATGCCGCTGAAACTGGCTGACAAACAGTCCGTTCTGGAGATGTCCGACGTTAACGAACGTCTGGAATATCTGATGGCAATGATGGAATCGGAAATCGATCTGCTGCAGGTTGAGAAACGCATTCGCAACCGTGTTAAAAAGCAGATGGAGAAATCCCAGCGTGAGTACTATCTGAACGAGCAAATGAAAGCTATTCAGAAAGAACTCGGTGAAATGGACGACGCGCCGGACGAAAACGAAGCCCTGAAGCGCAAAATCGACGCGGCGAAAATGCCGAAAGAGGCAAAAGAGAAAGCGGAAGCAGAGTTGCAGAAGCTGAAAATGATGTCTCCGATGTCGGCAGAAGCGACCGTAGTGCGTGGTTATATCGACTGGATGGTACAGGTACCGTGGAATGCGCGTAGCAAGGTCAAAAAAGACCTGCGTCAGGCGCAGGAAATCCTTGATACCGACCATTATGGTCTGGAGCGCGTGAAAGATCGCATCCTTGAGTATCTTGCGGTTCAAAGCCGTGTCAACAAAATCAAGGGACCGATCCTCTGCCTGGTAGGGCCACCGGGGGTAGGTAAAACGTCCCTGGGGCAGTCCATCGCCAAAGCCACCGGGCGTAAATATGTCCGTATGGCGCTGGGCGGCGTGCGTGATGAAGCGGAAATCCGTGGTCACCGCCGTACTTACATCGGTTCTATGCCGGGTAAACTGATCCAGAAAATGGCGAAAGTGGGCGTGAAAAACCCGCTGTTCCTGCTCGATGAGATCGACAAAATGTCTTCTGACATGCGAGGCGATCCGGCTTCCGCACTGCTTGAAGTGCTGGATCCAGAGCAGAACGTAGCGTTCAGCGACCACTACCTGGAAGTGGATTACGACCTTAGCGACGTGATGTTTGTCGCGACGTCGAACTCCATGAACATTCCGGCACCGCTGCTGGATCGTATGGAAGTGATTCGCCTCTCCGGTTATACCGAAGATGAAAAACTGAACATCGCCAAACGTCACCTGCTGCCGAAGCAGATTGAACGTAATGCACTGAAAAAAGGTGAGCTGACCGTCGACGATAGCGCCATTATCGGCATTATTCGTTACTACACCCGTGAGGCGGGCGTGCGTGGTCTGGAGCGTGAAATCTCCAAACTGTGTCGCAAAGCGGTTAAGCAGTTACTGCTCGATAAGTCATTAAAACATATCGAAATTAACGGCGATAACCTGCATGACTATCTCGGTGTTCAGCGTTTCGACTATGGTCGCGCGGATAACGAAAACCGTGTCGGTCAGGTAACTGGTCTGGCGTGGACGGAAGTGGGCGGTGACTTGCTGACCATTGAAACCGCGTGCGTTCCGGGTAAAGGCAAACTGACCTATACCGGATCGCTTGGCGAAGTGATGCAGGAGTCCATTCAGGCGGCGTTAACGGTGGTTCGTGCGCGTGCGGAAAAACTGGGGATCAACCCTGATTTTTATGAAAAACGCGACATCCACGTCCACGTACCGGAAGGTGCGACGCCGAAAGATGGTCCGAGTGCCGGTATTGCTATGTGCACCGCGCTGGTTTCTTGCCTGACCGGTAACCCGGTTCGTGCCGATGTGGCAATGACCGGTGAGATCACTCTGCGTGGTCAGGTACTGCCGATCGGTGGTTTGAAAGAAAAACTACTGGCAGCGCATCGCGGCGGGATTAAAACAGTGTTAATTCCGTTCGAAAATAAACGCGATCTGGAAGAGATTCCTGACAACGTAATTGCTGATCTGGATATTCATCCTGTGAAACGCATTGAGGAAGTTCTGACTCTGGCGCTGCAAAATGAACCGTCTGGCATGCAGGTTGTGACTGCAAAATAGTGACCTCGCGCAAAATGCACTAATAAAAACAGGGCTGGCAGGCTAATTCGGACTTGCCAGCCTTTTTTTGTCTCGCTAAGTTAGATGGCGGATTGGGCTTGCCCTTATTAAGGGGTGTTGTAAGGGGATGGCTGGCCTGATATAACTGCTGCGCGTTCGTACCTTGAAGGATTCAAGTGCGATATAAATTATAAAGAGGAAGAGAAGAGTGAATAAATCTCAATTGATCGACAAGATTGCTGCAGGGGCTGATATCTCTAAAGCTGCGGCTGGCCGTGCGTTAGATGCTATTATTGCTTCCGTAACTGAATCTCTGAAAGAAGGGGATGATGTAGCACTGGTAGGTTTTGGTACTTTTGCCGTTAAAGAGCGTGCTGCCCGTACTGGCCGCAACCCGCAGACCGGTAAAGAGATCACCATCGCTGCCGCTAAAGTACCGAGCTTCCGTGCAGGTAAAGCACTGAAAGACGCGGTAAACTAAGCGTTGTCCCCAGTGGGGATGTGACGAAGTTCAAGGGCGCATCTACTGATGTGCCTTTTTTATTTGTATTCGGTGACTTTCTGCGTCTTGTGGGCTGACAATTGCCCCCGTTTCTTGTCACAATAGGCCTTTGCGCGCATCGATACGTTGCGTGAGGTACACAGTCATCTACAGCGGAGTGTTGTTACACCATGATGGACAGCTTACGCACGGCTGCAAACAGTCTCGTGCTCAAGATTATTTTCGGTATCATTATCGTGTCGTTCATATTGACCGGCGTGAGTGGTTACCTGATTGGCGGAGGCAATAACTACGCCGCAAAAGTGAATGACCAGGAAATCAGCCGTGGGCAGTTCGAGAACGCCTTCAACAGCGAGCGTAATCGCATGCAGCAACAGCTGGGCGATCAATACTCTGAGCTTGCAGCGAACGAAGGCTATATGAAAACCCTGCGTCAACAGGTGCTGAATCGTCTGATCGACGAGGCGCTGCTGGATCAGTACGCTCGTGAGCTGAAACTGGGTATCAGTGATGAGCAGGTTAAACAGGCGATTTTCGCGACCCCAGCCTTCCAGGTTGACGGCAAATTTGATAACAGCCGCTATAACGGTATCCTCAACCAGATGGGGATGACCGCCGATCAGTACGCCCAGGCGCTACGTAACCAGCTCACTACCCAACAGCTGATTAACGGCGTTGCCGGTACCGATTTTATGCTGAAAGGTGAAACCGACGAGCTGGCGGCACTGGTAGCTCAACAACGCGTGGTACGTGAAGCGACTATCGATGTTAACGCGCTGGCGGCGAAGCAGCCTGTGACCGAACAGGAAATTGCCAGCTACTACGAACAAAACAAAAACAATTTCATGACGCCGGAACAATTCCGCGTGAGTTACATCAAGCTGGATGCCGCAACGATGCAGCAACCGGTTAGCGATGCGGATATCCAGAGCTACTACGATCAGCATCAGGATCAATTCACCCAGCCGCAGCGTACCCGCTACAGCATCATCCAGACCAAAACTGAAGATGAAGCGAAAGCGGTACTTGATGAGCTGAATAAAGGCGGTGATTTTGCTGCGTTAGCCAAAGAAAAATCTGCCGATATTATCTCTGCCCGTAACGGCGGCGATATGGGTTGGTTAGAAGATGCCACTATCCCGGACGAACTGAAAAATGCTGGTCTGAAAGAAAAAGGCCAACTCTCTGGTGTCATCAAATCTTCGGTCGGTTTCCTGATTGTACGTCTGGACGACATTCAGCCAGCGAAAGTGAAGTCGTTAGACGAAGTGCGTGACGATGTCGCGGCGAAAGTGAAACACGAAAAAGCCCTCGATGCGTACTACGCACTGCAGCAGAAAGTGAGCGATGCAGCAAGCAATGATACCGAGTCTCTGGCCGGTGCAGAGCAAGCTGCCGGCGTTAAAGCCACTCAGACGGGTTGGTTCAGCAAAGATAACCTGCCGGAAGAGTTGAACTTCAAGCCAGTTGCCGACGCTATCTTCAACGGCGGTCTGGTAGGTGAAAACGGCGCGCCGGGCATCAACTCTGACATCATCACCGTAGACGGCGACCGCGCATTCGTGCTGCGCATCAGCGAGCACAAACCGGAAGCGGTGAAACCGTTGGCAGATGTTCAGGAACAAGTTAAGGCACTGGTTCAGCACAACAAAGCTGAACAACAGGCGAAAGTGGATGCTGAGAAACTGTTGGTTGATTTGAAAGCCGGCAAAGGTGCGGAAGCTATGCAGGCTGCCGGTCTGAAATTTGGCGAGCCGAAAACCTTAAGCCGTTCCGGTCGTGACCCGATTAGCCAGGCGGCGTTTGCACTGCCCCTGCCAGCGAAAGACAAACCGAGCTACGGTATGGCGACCGATATGCAAGGTAATGTGGTTCTGCTGGCGCTGGATGAAGTGAAACAAGGTTCAATGCCGGAAGATCAGAAAAAAGCGATGGTGCAGGGTATCACCCAGAACAACGCACAAATCGTCTTTGAAGCTCTGATGAGTAACCTGCGTAAAGAGGCGAAAATCAAAATTGGCGATGCGCTGGAACAGCAATAATCCTGAAGTCGCCTCGCAAAAAAATGCTTTGCAGCTGTAACAAGAAAAGGTCGCTTTCGCGGCCTTTTCCATTTCTGAACATTGCCATTTGTTTACTGTTTTCACTGCCGTTAAGGTGATTCCACTGTTAACAAACAAGGAGAAAACAGTATGAAACACGGAATTAAAGCACTGCTCATTACCCTGTCCCTGGCCTGTGCCGGAATGTCTCATAGTGCTCTGGCGGCAGCTCCTGCGGCGAAACCGACAACGGTAGAAACCAAAGCGGAAGCTCCTGCAGCACAAAGTAAAGCAGCAGTACCGGCGAAAGCCAGTGACGAAGAAGGCACCCGGGTCAGCATTAATAATGCCAGCGCGGAAGAGTTAGCCCGCGCGATGAATGGCGTTGGCCTGAAGAAAGCGCAGGCGATTGTCAGTTATCGCGAAGAGTACGGTCCGTTTAAAACGGTGGAGGATCTCAAGCAGGTGCCGGGGATGGGCAATTCGCTGGTGGAACGTAATCTGGCGGTATTAACCCTGTAATTAATTTGCATAGTGGCAATTTTTTGCCAGACTGAAGAGGTCATACCAGTTATGACCTCTGTACTTATAACAGTTCTTATAACAACAACGTAAGGTTATTGCGCTATGCAAACACAAATCAAAGTTCGTGGATATCATCTCGACGTTTACCAGCACGTAAACAACGCCCGCTACCTTGAATTTCTCGAAGAAGCCCGCTGGGATGGGTTGGAAAATAGCGACAGTTTTCAGTGGATGACGGCCCATAACATCGCTTTCGTGGTGGTGAATATCAATATTAACTATCGTCGCCCGGCGGTATTAAGCGACTTGTTAACCATTACGAGCCAGTTACAGCAATTAAACGGTAAAAGCGGTATCTTAAGCCAGGTCATTACACTGGAGCCGGAAGGGCAGGTAGTAGCGGATGCGCTTATTACGTTTGTTTGTATTGATCTTAAAACGCAGAAAGCATTAGCTCTGGAAGGAGAATTGCGCGAAAAGCTGGAGCAGATGGTTAAGTAAACGTTTTGTGGTGCCGGATGCTCAAGCCGCATCCGGCGACACCCGGAATAATTAATTCAACCCGGTTTTCTGCTTCATCGCTGCCATCACCGTCGGTTTATCGGCCAGATAATGATTCAAACCGTTGGCACGTAAATTACACGCCGCACAATGACCGCAACCGTCGCCTTTAATGCCGTTATAACAGGTCAGCGTTTCGTTACGGACTAAATCTAGTTTGCCGTAATAATCAGCCAGCGCCCAGGTTTCCGCTTTATCAATCCACATCAGCGGCGTTTCAAAACGAATATCTTTCGCCATGCCTAAACTGACGGCATGGTTTAGTGCTTTCACAAACTCATCGCGGCAATCCGGGTAGCCGGAGAAATCCGTTTCGCAGACGCCGGTAATCACCGCTTCTGCTTTTACCTGATACGCATATATTGCCGCCAGCGTCAGGAACAAAATATTACGCCCAGGGACAAACGTATTCGGGATGCCATCGGCTTCAGGTTCATAATCAGGCACCGGAATGCTGTCACGCGTCAGGCTGCTGACCGCCAGCTCGTTGAGCAGCGTTACATCAAGAACCTTATGCGCGCGTGCTCCCAGTTTCAGCGCCAGTTCGCGTGCCACGTCGATTTCTGCGCGATGTCGCTGACCGTAATCGAACGTCACGCAATGGACTTCATCATATTGTTGTAATGCCTGCACCAGACAGGTGGTGGAATCCTGGCCTCCACTGAACACAACGACAGCACGTTTCATAGATAATCCTGCTTGAACAATAAAAGCGTTATGGTAACGCCTGCGATGAACCCGGACCAGCTATTCATTGCGACGGCGCGGGAAGCCAGGCTTCGGTAAATTCAAACCAGCCGCGCGGTGTCAGTCGCACACCGTTCACGCCGGGAGGGGCACTAATGCGATAGTGATAGTTGAATAGCGGCGTCAGCGTCGCGTCTGCCATTAACTGGCTAAAAACCGCTTTCAGGGCATTAAATCGGTTTTCCTCATCAGGCATTACTTGCACCGCGTCCAGTGTCGATTGCAAATGTGCATATGCTGGAGCGTCGAAAACATGTGGCCACAGTGGATCGCAACGCAGCCATTGCTCCAGGGTATATTCCGGTGCTTCGCCAATTAATCTGTCGCCCATCATGAGGTCTGCGTGTGCCAGTAGGGTCGTGTCGTCCCAGTTTTTTGCGTTATGAAAAATAATTGTGAGTTCACAGCCTTCCGCTGCCAGTGTCGCCTGTAGACGTTCTGCCATGGTATGAAGTTCTATCGGTAGGTGATAAACCAGCGTCAAGGTTTTCGGTAGTTTGACTTCATCCGGTACTTGCCATTGCGGAATAGTCCAGCCTGGCAGTAATGCATGACTGGCGGTGATCAGGTTTTCTCCGACTTCTAACGTTTGTAATAAACCGGATTGATGAATAATGGAGATCACTTTTCGCGCCTGCCAGAGGGACAGTCGGGGACTTTTGCGCAACGTTAAATAGCAAAAACCTAAACTGATGCCACTACTGACCTGGCTGACCCGTTGCAGCTCCTCCGGTTTGCCGATGGTGATTTGCACGGGATGCCGACAACTGGTTCCCAAATCTTTTTCGAAAAGCGGCGGAGTTATCCAGTACTCAACCGCTTTAAGCAGCGGATGACGTAAATGGTAATAATCATGGCTTTCCAGGCGCACCAGTTCCGCTGTGAATTGTGTTAAGCGAAAAGGACCCGTGCCGATCAGGGGGAATTGCGGATGCGCCAGATGGCTGCAATAGCTCGCCAGCCGGTGCGCAAGCCAGTAATCGGGGCGATGTAAAAAGAAGGTCAGACACTGCGGATGGGTGACTTCAATACGCTTCACGCTAATAAATAATTGATCCAGTGCTGGCAGTTGTAACAGCATCAATAACCGCTGGTGTAAGTGGGAGGCTTTTACTGCATCGCCGTTATGCCAGTGTAAGGTTGAGCGAAGATAAAAATCCCAGCGTAACCCGTCAGTAGAGGTTTCCCAGTGATGCGCTAAATCGCCAATCGGGCGCTGGGTATTATTATCGAAGCGGGTCAGGCCGGAAAATATCTGTCCGGCCAGATGCTGCTCGGCACGGCCGGGCAAAAAGCCCGGTTGTAGCGGTTCGAGCGGGCGATAGTAGGGAATACGCAACGTGGGCGTATCGTTTTGCCATTGTCCGCCCATAAACGGCTGTAACAGAGTGCGCAGCTCACCTGGGGCCAGTTGCGCCAGCTCCAGCACATCTTGCTGCTTTCCGGTTTCCAGTGCCTGTTCCATCATCGCATTGCGTAGCGATTCTGGCGTGACCAGAAAGCGTAATTGTCCGCGCTTTCCGCGTCCTGACTGCGCCTGCCACTCCAGCCATCCCGCCTCCTGTGCCTGACGCAACAGCGTACGAACATGGCGTTCGCTGCAAAAACAGCGTTCGGCCAGTTCGCTGACGGTGACGGTTTGCGGCTTTCCGGCGGAAGGTTGCCACAGACGTTGATACTGGTTAAGACGGTTGAGCAGTCGCATATAAACCCGGAACAATATTATTTAACTATTCACTATTACTTCCGTATATATCAGGTGATACTCAATCACCATTAACCGTGTCACAGAGTGGAGAAAGAAATGGCTCGTCTGGCAGCATTTGATATGGATGGCACTTTATTGATGCCTGACCATCATTTAGGTGAGAAAACCCTCTCTACTTTGGCGCGACTGCGTGAACGCGACATTACCCTCACTTTTGCCACGGGGCGTCATGCGCTGGAGATGCAGCATATTCTCGGGGCGCTATCGCTGGATGCATATTTGATTACTGGCAACGGAACGCGCGTGCATTCTCTGGAAGGTGAACTTTTACATCGTGATGATTTACCTGCGGATGTCGCGGAGCTGGTGCTGTATCAGCAATGGGATACCCGAGCAAGCATGCATATCTTCAATGACGATGGTTGGTTTACCGGGAAAGAGATCCCTGCGTTGTTGCAGGCATTTGTCTATAGCGGTTTTCGTTATCAGATAATCGATGTCAAAAAAATGCCACTCGGCAGCGTCACCAAGATCTGCTTCTGTGGCGATCACGACGATCTTACACGCTTGCAGATCCAGCTATACGAAGCATTAGGCGAGCGTGCACATTTATGTTTTTCCGCCACGGATTGCCTCGAAGTGCTGCCGGTGGGCTGCAATAAAGGCGCTGCATTGACGGTGCTGACCCAACATTTAGGTTTATCGTTACGCGATTGCATGGCCTTTGGTGATGCGATGAACGATCGCGAAATGTTAGGCAGTGTCGGTAGCGGATTTATTATGGGCAATGCGATGCCGCAACTGCGCGCGGAGCTCCCGCATTTACCGGTGATTGGACATTGCCGAAATCAGGCTGTCTCTCACTATTTGACGCACTGGCTGGACTATCCACATCTACCTTATTCCCCCGAATAACGAGATCCCTTCCAGCACCGGGCAATTGCCCGGTTTTTTTTGCGTTGAATTTGTCATTTTGTGCCGTGGTGCTTAAACCGCACAGAATAAATTGTCGCGATTTCACCTTTAAAATAGAATTAAAAGAGAAAAAAATTCTCTGTGGAAGGGCTATGTTAGATAAAATTGACCGTAAGCTGCTGGCCTTGCTACAGCAGGATTGCACCCTCTCTTTGCAGGCACTGGCTGAAGCCGTTAATCTGACAACCACCCCCTGCTGGAAGCGTCTGAAACGGCTGGAGGACGACGGTATTCTTATCGGCAAAGTCGCCCTGCTGGATCCGGAAAAAATAGGCCTCGGCCTGACCGCCTTTGTGCTGATAAAAACGCAACATCACAGCAGCGAATGGTATTGCCGCTTTGTCACGGTGGTTACCGAAATGCCAGAAGTGCTGGGGTTCTGGCGCATGGCCGGTGAATACGATTATCTGATGCGCGTCCAGGTTGCCGACATGAAACGCTACGACGAGTTTTATAAGCGTCTGGTAAACAGCGTGCCGGGGCTGTCGGACGTCACTTCCAGCTTCGCGATGGAACAGATTAAATACACCACTTCTTTACCCATCGAATAAATATCCAGAATCAGGTCAGGACACAACGCGTGCGATTATTTGCTCAATTAAGCTGGTATTTCCGTCGGGAATGGCGTCGCTATCTCGGGGCTGTCGCCTTGCTTGTCATTATCGCGATGCTGCAACTGGTTCCGCCAAAAGTGGTTGGTATTGTTGTCGATGGCGTGACAGAACAACACTTTACTACCGGGCAGATCCTGATGTGGATCGCCACCATGGTGCTGATTGCCGTTGTGGTTTATCTCCTGCGTTACGTCTGGCGCGTATTGCTGTTTGGTGCGTCTTATCAACTGGCTGTTGAACTGCGTGAAGATTATTACCGCCAGCTAAGCCGGCAGCATCCTGAGTTTTACCTGCGTCATCGCACGGGTGACCTCATGGCTCGTGCGACCAATGACGTCGATCGCGTCGTGTTTGCCGCCGGAGAAGGGGTGCTGACGCTGGTGGATTCACTGGTAATGGGCTGCGCTGTGTTGATTATGATGTCTACGCAAATTAGCTGGCAGTTGACCTTATTTGCCCTGTTGCCGATGCCAGTGATGGCGATCATGATCAAGCGCAACGGCGATGCCTTGCATGAACGCTTTAAGCTGGCACAGGCGGCGTTTTCCAGTCTTAATGACCGCACCCAGGAAAGCCTCACCAGTATCCGCATGATCAAAGCTTTTGGTCTGGAAGATCGCCAGTCGGCGTTATTTGCCGCGGATGCCGAAGATACCGGCAAGAAAAACATGCGGGTGGCACGTATTGATGCCCGTTTTGATCCGACGATTTACATCGCCATCGGCACGGCGAACTTGCTGGCGATTGGCGGCGGTAGTTGGATGGTGGTGCAGGGTAGTTTAACGCTGGGCCAGCTCACCAGTTTTATGATGTATTTAGGTCTGATGATTTGGCCAATGCTGGCGCTGGCATGGATGTTTAACATAGTGGAACGTGGTAGTGCTGCGTACAGCCGCATTCGCGCGATGCTGGCGGAAGCGCCGGTGGTGAATGATGGTAGCGAACCCGTGCCGGAAGGTCGTGGCGAACTGGATGTAAATATTCGCCAGTTCACGTATCCGCAGACTGACCATCCTGCGCTGGAAAACGTCAATTTCGCCCTGAAACCCGGTCAGATGGTAGGTATTTGCGGGCCGACTGGTTCCGGCAAAAGTACCCTGTTGTCGCTCATTCAGCGTCATTTCGACGTCAGCGAGGGGGATATCCGCTTTCATGATATTCCTCTGACGAAGTTACAACTCGATAGCTGGCGTAGCCGCCTGGCGGTAGTTAGCCAGACACCGTTCCTTTTTTCCGACACCGTAGCGAACAACATCGCGTTGGGTTGCCCGAATGCCACCCAGCAAGAGATTGAGCATGTCGCGCGGTTAGCCAGCGTGCATGACGATATTTTGCGTTTACCGCAAGGTTACGATACAGAAGTGGGCGAGCGCGGCGTGATGCTTTCCGGTGGGCAAAAACAGCGTATCTCCATTGCTCGTGCGTTATTAGTCAACGCGGAAATCCTCATCCTTGATGATGCGCTTTCGGCAGTAGACGGACGCACAGAGCACCAGATCCTGCATAACCTGCGTCAGTGGGGGCAGGGAAGAACGGTAATCATCAGTGCCCATCGCCTTTCTGCACTGACGGAAGCCAGTGAAATTATTGTGATACAGCACGGACATATCGCCCAGCGTGGCAATCATGATGAGCTGGCGCAACAAAGTGGCTGGTATCGCGATATGTATCGCTATCAACAACTGGAGGCGGCGCTCGACGACGCTCCGGAAATTCGCGAGGAGGCCGTCGATGCGTAGTTTTAGCCAACTGTGGCCGACTCTCAAGCGTCTGTTAGCGTACGGTTCACCGTGGCGTAAACCGTTGGGGATTGCGGTCCTGATGATGTGGGTTGCGGCGGCGGCAGAAGTCAGTGGGCCGCTGCTTATCAGCTATTTTATCGACAATATGGTAGCGAAAAATAACCTGCCGTTGAAAGTGGTTGCAGGGCTGGCTGCGGCGTATGTTGGGCTGCAACTGTTTGCCGCCGGGCTACATTACGCGCAGTCGCTGCTGTTTAATCGGGCGGCAGTAGGCGTAGTGCAACAGTTGCGTACCGACGTGATGGATGCTGCGTTACGCCAGCCATTAAGCGAGTTTGATACCCAACCCGTCGGGCAGGTGATTTCCCGCGTCACTAATGACACTGAAGTGATCCGCGACCTCTACGTTACCGTAGTGGCAACTGTCCTGCGTAGCGCCGCACTGGTGGGCGCGATGCTGGTGGCAATGTTCAGCCTCGACTGGCGAATGGCGCTGGTGGCGATAATGATTTTCCCGGTGGTGCTGGTGGTAATGGTGATATATCAGCGTTACAGCACGCCGATTGTCCGTCGTGTGCGCGCTTATCTGGCAGATATCAACGACGGCTTTAACGAAATTATCAATGGCATGAGCGTTATCCAGCAGTTCCGTCAGCAGGCGCGATTTGGCGAACGTATGGGTGAGGCCAGTCGTTCACACTATATGGCGAGGATGCAAACCCTGCGCCTCGACGGTTTTCTGCTGCGTCCGCTGCTGAGTCTGTTTTCATCGCTCATTCTTTGTGGGTTGTTGATGCTGTTTGGCTTCTCCGCCAGCGGCACCATTGAAGTGGGCGTGTTGTATGCATTTATCAGCTATCTTGGGCGACTTAACGAACCCTTAATCGAACTGACCACGCAGCAGGCGATGCTGCAACAGGCTGTAGTTGCTGGTGAGCGTGTGTTTGAACTGATGGACGGACCGCGCCAGCAATATGGCAATGATGATCGCCCGTTACAGAGCGGCACCATCGAAGTCGATAACGTGTCATTTGCTTATCGCGATGACAATATGGTGCTAAAGAACATTAATCTCTCTGTGCCTTCGCGCAATTTTGTGGCGCTGGTCGGGCATACCGGCAGTGGTAAAAGTACCCTCGCCAGTTTATTGATGGGCTATTACCCGCTAACGGAAGGTGAGATTCGCCTTGATGGTCGTCCATTAAGTTCGCTAAGTCACAGCGCGCTGCGCCAGGGCGTGGCAATGGTGCAGCAAGATCCGGTGGTGCTGGCGGATACCTTCCTCGCCAACGTGACGCTGGGGCGTGATATCTCCGAAGAACGCGTCTGGCAGGCGCTGGAAACCGTGCAACTGGCGGAGCTGGCGCGTAGCATGAGCGACGGTATTTACACGCCGCTTGGCGAGCAGGGGAATAATCTCTCAGTCGGGCAAAAGCAACTGCTGGCACTGGCACGCGTGTTGGTGGAGACGCCGCAAATCCTGATCCTTGATGAGGCAACAGCCAGCATTGACTCCGGTACTGAACAGGCGATTCAACATGCTCTGGCGGCGGTGCGTGAACATACCACGCTGGTGGTGATTGCTCACCGCTTATCAACTATTGTTGATGCCGACACCATTCTGGTGCTTCATCGTGGGCAAGCTGTGGAGCAGGGCACTCACCAGCAACTGCTGGCGGCCCAGGGACGCTACTGGCAGATGTATCAACTGCAACTTGCGGGCGAAGAGCTGGCAGCCAGCGTGCGTGAAGAGGAATCATTGAGCGCCTGAATAGCGCAATATTTCATCGTTGGTGCAAAAATGTAACGCACTGTGCACTGTCATAGTGCGTTTTCATTTTCAATCTTCTTAACTTCCTGCTCTCTTTCTCGTTTTTCATTTCTGGCACACCGCTTGCAATACCTTCTTCGTGTAGCAGAACCATTACCGAATTCTGACCGGAGGGGATCTATGAAGCTGGTGACCGTGATAATCAAACCATTCAAGCTGGAAGACGTTCGTGAAGCGTTATCTTCCATTGGTATTCAGGGCCTGACCGTCACCGAAGTGAAAGGTTTCGGGCGTCAGAAAGGGCATGCCGAGCTGTACCGGGGGGCGGAATACAGCGTCAACTTCCTGCCAAAAGTAAAAATTGATGTGGCGATTGCTGATGACCAACTCGATGAAGTGATTGATATCGTCAGTAAGGCGGCTTACACCGGAAAAATTGGCGACGGCAAAATCTTCGTCGCTGAATTGCAACGCGTCATTCGTATTCGTACCGGCGAAGCCGACGAAGCGGCGCTGTAATCTCTGGCACACAGCAACAGGAACGAAAAATGAAGATAGCGACGATAAAAACTGGGCTTGCTTCACTGGCGATGCTGCCGGGACTGGTAATGGCTGCACCTGCGGTGGCCGATAAAGCCGACAATGCGTTTATGATGATTTGTACTGCGCTGGTGCTGTTTATGACTATTCCGGGGATTGCCCTGTTTTACGGTGGGTTGATTCGCGGCAAAAACGTGCTGTCGATGCTGACGCAGGTGACGGTGACGTTTGCACTGGTCTGTATTCTCTGGGTGGTTTACGGTTACTCGCTGGCGTTTGGTGAGGGAAACAACTTCTTCGGCAACATTAACTGGTTGATGCTGAAAAACATCGAACTGACGGCGGTGATGGGCAGCATTTATCAGTATATCCACGTAGCGTTTCAGGGATCGTTTGCCTGCATTACCGTAGGCTTGATAGTTGGAGCACTGGCGGAACGAATCCGTTTCTCAGCTGTGTTGATTTTCGTGGTGGTATGGCTGACGCTCTCCTACATTCCGATTGCGCATATGGTCTGGGGCGGCGGTTTGCTGGCTTCTCACGGTGCACTGGATTTTGCGGGTGGCACTGTGGTGCACATTAACGCCGCAATCGCCGGTCTGGTGGGCGCGTATCTGATAGGCAAACGCGTGGGCTTCGGCAAAGAGGCGTTTAAACCGCACAACCTGCCGATGGTCTTCACCGGGACTGCCATTCTCTATATCGGTTGGTTTGGCTTTAACGCCGGGTCAGCGGGCACGGCGAATGAAATCGCAGCACTGGCATTTGTGAATACTGTGGTCGCAACGGCGGCAGCAATTCTTGGCTGGATCTTCGGTGAATGGGCGCTGCGCGGTAAGCCTTCACTGCTGGGAGCGTGTTCTGGCGCGATTGCCGGTCTGGTCGGCGTGACGCCAGCGTGTGGCTACATTGGTGTTGGCGGCGCGTTGATTATCGGTGTGGTAGCTGGTCTGGCGGGCTTGTGGGGCGTTACCATGCTCAAACGCTTGCTGCGGGTGGATGATCCCTGCGATGTCTTCGGTGTGCACGGTGTTTGTGGCATTGTCGGCTGTATTATGACCGGGATTTTTGCCGCCAGTTCGCTGGGCGGCGTGGGCTTCGCTGAAGGTGTGACGATGGGCCATCAGTTGCTGGTACAGCTGGAAAGCATTGCCATTACGATTGTCTGGTCCGGTGTGGTGGCGTTTATTGGCTACAAACTGGCGGATCTGACGGTTGGTCTGCGTGTACCGGAAGAACAGGAGCGAGAAGGGTTGGACGTCAACAGCCACGGCGAAAATGCCTATAACGCGTAATAAGCACTGCAAAAAACAGCCGGACGGTTTTCACCTCCGGCTATTTTTTTAATTGTGATTACGCATTACCCCTTCCTGAACGGTCGAGGCAACCAGCACGCCGTCCTGAGTATAAAACTCACCGCGCACAAAGCCGCGTGCGCTGGACGCCGAGGTGCTCTCCACGCTATACAGCAGCCATTCATTCAAATTAAACGGGCGATGGAACCACATGGAATGGTCGATGGTCGCTATCTGAATTCCTGGTTCGAGAAAACCGATGCCGTGCGGCTGTAGAGCTACCGGCAGGAAGTTAAGATCAGAAGCGTAACCGAGCAGATACTGATGAACGCGCAGATCATCCGGCACGCTACCATTTGCGCGGATCCACACCTGACGATGTGGTTCTGCGACGTGACCTTTCAATGGGTTATGAAATTCCACCGGACGGACTTCCAGCGGACGATCGCAGATGAATTTATCTTTCAGCACTGGCGGCAGCAGGTGCGCCAGCGATTGGGCGATTTGCGTTTCCGAAGGCAGGCCATCAGGCGCTGGCGCGGACGGCATTGTTTTTTGATGTTCGAAACCCGCTTCTGGTGCCTGGAAAGAGGCCGTCATATAAAAAATCGGTTTGCCGTTTTGAATAGCAGCAACCCGGCGGGCGCTGAAGCTGTTACCGTCACGCAGCGTTTCGACATCATAAATAATCGGCTTCTTACTATCGCCTGGGCGAAGAAAGTAGCTGTGAAACGAATGTACCAGCCGCTCTTCAGGGACGGTCTCTTTTGCAGCATACAAGGCCTGACCCACGACCTGGCCGCCAAACACCTGGCGTAAACCTAAATCTTCACTCTGGCCGCGAAAGAGTCCTTCCTCAATTTTTTCCAGATTTAACAATGTCAGTAAATTTTTTAGCGCCTGACTCATATAACTCTCCAGTAACAAAGCTGCCGCAGCAAGCCAAAGTGAGTTGAGTATAACGCAAATTTGCCACTGGTCCGATGGGTGCAATAGTCTGAATTAAGGGCTAATTACAGGCAGAAATGCGTGATGTGTGCCACACTTGTTGACGTTACTATTTTGTTAACCACTCTTCCGGCGAGGAAAGTTAGCCCGCTGGTGCATTGATAATAAGGAGAAGTGAATGAAACTCGTGCACATGGCCAGTGGTTTAGCGGTTGCGATTGCGTTGGCGGCTTGCGCAGATAAAAGCGCGGATATTCAGACGCCAGCACCGGCTGCAAATACGTCTATTTCAGCAACACAACAACCTGCTATCCAGCAACCGAATGTCTCCGGTACCGTTTGGATCCGTCAGAAAGTCGCACTGCCGCCTGATGCCGTGCTGACCGTGACACTTTCTGACGCGTCTTTAGCCGATGCGCCGTCGAAAGTGCTGGCGCAGAAAGCGGTGCGTACCGAAGGTAAACAGTCACCATTCAGCTTTGTTCTGCCATTTAACCCGGCAGATGTTCAGCCGAATGCGCGTATTCTGTTGAGTGCGGCGATTACCGTGAATGACAAACTGGTATTTATTACCGATACCGTTCAGCCGGTGATCAACCAGGGCGGAACTAAAGCCGACCTGACATTGGTGCCGGTGCAGCAAACCGCCGTGCCGGTTCAGGCCAGCGGTGGCGCAACGACTACCGTACCTTCGACTTCACCAACTCAGGTGAATCCGTCTTCGGCAGTTCCAGCTCCTACGCAATATTAAGCGCAGTTAACCCTCTCCGCCCGGAGAGGGTTAGTAGTTCCAGCGATAACGCTGCAAGTCGATTTGCCCGCTTCCCGATACCATCACACCTTCTGCCAGTAATGCCTGTCGTTGACGCTGTAAATCCGGTCCGGTTAGCGAAATTGTGCCGTGGCGATTAACCACCCGGTGCCAGGGCAAGGTGCTGCCTTCAGGGAGACGCTTTAACACACCGCCCACCTGGCGCGCGGCGCGGGGCGATCCTGCCAGTTTCGCCACATCACCGTAAGTGGTGACATAGCCTTCGGGAATAGCGGCGACGATTTGCCAGACGCGTTGGGGAAATGAATCTTCTTTTTCCATCTTTTCTTCCTGAGGTAATTTTTCAGCATAATCTGGAAAAACGCCCGAGTGAAGTCGCATTGCGCAAGAAACCAGCATCCGGCACGCAATGGGTTGCAATTAGCCGGGGCAGCAGTGATAATGCGCCTGCGCGTTGGTTCTCAACGCTCTCAATGGGGGCTCTGTTGGTTCTCCCGCAACGCTACTCTGTTTACCAGGTCAGGTCCGGAAGGAAGCAGCCAAGGCAGATGACGCGTGTGCCGGGATGTAGCTGGCAGGGCCCCCACCCATTTCTACCTCCCACCGTTTCGTCAAAAAATCCCAACATGGCTAAACTTTAACCACAACTGACGTCGCAAGAATTGTCTGGCTGCGCAGTACGCTTCGGAGGTATGTCTGATGAAGTATGTTGATGGTTTTGTGGTTGCCGTTCCTGCCGATAAAAAGGATGCCTATCGGGAAATGGCCGCTAAGGCCGCGCCATTGTTTAAAGAGTTTGGCGCGCTTCGTATTGTCGAATGCTGGGCCAGCGATGTACCGGATGGCAAAGTGACCGATTTTCGTATGGCGGTAAAAGCTGAAGAGAATGAAGAGGTTGTCTTTAGCTGGATTGAATACCCTTCAAAAGAGGTCCGCGACGCTGCTAATCAAAAGATGATGTCGGACCCACGGATGAAAGAGTTCGGCGAGTCCATGCCGTTTGACGGCAAGCGAATGATCTATGGTGGATTCGAATCAATCATCGACGAGTAGGTAGCGGACGGGCTGTGCGGCGTGCCGTCAGCCCTAAAATTCACAAATGTTGCTCGGCCCAGCGTAAGAAATCCTCTTTCGGTAATGCCTTGCTGTAGAGCCAGCCCTGGCCGTAGTGCACGCCATGCTGACGTAGCCACTCTTCTTGTTTACTGGTTTCGATTCCCTCCGCTACCATTTTCAGTTTCAGTGTTTTTGCCATTTCGATGATATGTGGCGTGACATTTTTATATTCCAGCGCATCAACGAAAGATTTATCGATCTTCAGAATGTCGACATCCAGATCCTGTAAATAGCTTAAACTTGAATACCCCGTACCAAAATCATCGAGATAAATTTCATGGCCCGCCTCCCGGTAGCGAGAAATTATCGGGGCGCTGGTTTTCGGATCGGCAAACTCGCGTTCAGTGAGTTCAAGCGCGATCTGTCTGGGATTAACCTGATAGTGATTGATCATTTCACGCAGCAATTGCGGGATTTTTTCCGAGGTGAGCACGGTGGATTCAAGATTGATCGAAATATGCTGCTGCGGATGCTGACGCAGCCAGTCGCCCATATCTTCAAAGACACTTTTTATAATCAGTAGCGTCAACGGCTCAGAAAGCCCCGTTTGCTGTGCCAGCGGAATAAAACTATCTGGTGACAACCAACTACCGTCTGTCTGCGGCCAGCGCGCCAGTGCCTCAGCACCGACAATTTTGCCATTGGCTAAGGAGACAATCGGCTGATAGTGCACGCAAATATCACGATTTTCGATAGCATCCTGCAGCCGATGATGCGGTGACTGGATACGGCGCAAAATACGCAGCACAAACATCGCTGCCAGCAGGCCAATCACCAACCCGAACGGTAACCAAATAAAGACTTGCCGATGCCAGCCTTTCTGCAACATTTTCGTTGAAGCCCAGGTGATGATCGAAATATTCATCTCCGGTAAGGGCAGGATATCGTAAATGATTCCATTATTTTCGATATGCTCACCGGGTGTTTTTTGTAGTCTGGTAATAATTCCCTGAGCAATTTCATCACTGCTGGTTATCACAACGTTATGGGCATTGCCAATAATGGCGGCATCAATTTGCCATGAGCTATAGGGAATGACATCAATAAAGGAAGCGGGGTCGATCATGACGACATAATGTGCCGTTCCCATGGCGACCATGTAACGGATAATGCCTAAATCGTTATGCGATGTTAACCAGACACGATAACCATCTTTCGAAATTTTACCTGGCTCGGGGAAGGTATCGGGCGGGCTTTCATGCTCCAGAGACGAACACTGGGGAACGTTGTTATCGATATAAACCACTTCCTGAATATAGCGATAACTGTAAGATACCCGACGCATTTCCATGAGATGGGCTTCGCTACAGGCAGCGCCTTGCCATCTTTCCAGCTCTTGCAGCGCATCTTTCCCTTGTGTCGCCACCTTATTGGCCCGAATAGCGACGCGGGAGGAATACGTATTCAGCTCTTCAATAAATGATGTTTCTACCTGCTGATGGGCCAGCCAGATGCTTAAGCCGACAGGCAGCAATACTGAAAGAATCAGTACTCCCGAAATAAGGCCGACCAGATGTCGTGTTCTCACCAGCATATCCTTATTAACACAGTGTAGGGAAAGTATATCTGATTGTGGAAAAAGGCTGGCAGGAGATAAGGAGGTAGAGCCGGGATTTCATGAAGTGATGGGTGGAAACGAACGTTGTCATTTGACCAGGCGCAGAGCTTTACGCCTGGTATGTAACCCTAACTTAAGATGTTGATTCGGCGCGAGCGAGGGTAAAAATATCGTAAAAAGACAGTTCACCTTTACGGACGATCATTTTTTGCAGTTGTTCTTTATGAACATCCGCGACACGCGGAGAGTTCAAGATGGCTTCAACCAGCGCGGCAGGTACAAAGCGCGTGTTGTACCATTCGCCGTTATAGCAAACGCGGAAATCCAGCACGTCGATATCTTCATAGCGGTAGCGTGGGTAGACATCGAAAAAGAAGAAACCATTTAGCAGGATAAATAATACCACCAGTAGCCAGACAGAGCCTGAAAGCGTTTCGGACTGCAACATCACCGCCAGGGTGGCAAAAAAAGCAACATACATACCGATAAATAGCCCCGGATGTTTACGGATAAAACTGATACTAAAGCGGGGTTTGTTGTCGCGTTTTTCGCGGGTATTCAGAGACTCAATCGTTTCGGTCAGCAGGCGTTGTATTTCGGTCATCGTTTGCCTTCGTGGTATCTGCAACTTTCCAGGGAACACCCTATTTTAACGTGGGAATAGTAGAGGGAAAGTAACAGATTTGCCACGATTTTGCATAACAGTTGCGAAAAACTGGTTACAATTTTTTAATTATTCTGGCTGGATTACCGCCCACGACAACGTTGTCCGGGACATCTTTTGTGACAACTGCACCTGAGGCTACCACGACGTTATCACCAATGGTCACACCAGGGTTAATGATCGCGCGTCCGCCAATCCAGACGTTATTACCGATGGTGACGGGTTTCCCCAGTTCAGCACCGCTATTACGTGCTACAGGGTCGATGGGATGTGTTGCCGTGTAGATATGAACGCCTGGTGCCAACATACAGTTATCACCGATGCGAATAGGGCAGACATCAAGCATCACGCAATCGAAGTTGGCGAAAAAATTATTGCCGAGAAAAATGTTATAGCCATAATCACAGCGAAACGTTGGCTCAATATAAGCCTCTGTCACCTGACCGAATAAATCAGCGAGAATTTGCTGGCGTAATGTGTGCTCTTCCGCCAGGGAATGATTGTATCGGTGAATAAGCTGACGAGCGCGCAGGCGATCGCGAGATAACGTCTCATCTGCCGAGCGATACAACTCACCAGCAATCATCTTTTCTTTTTCTGTGCTCATTACTGACCTCCGGTTGCTGAAAATGCGGCAACACAGTAAGACGAAAAGTCAGTGAAGAGAACGTTCCCATTACGTCTGTGTGATGAAGATCACATAGGGTATGCCTTCATGGCGATAAAGTATAAAATTCTTAATAAACAGCTGGTTATAGCTCCGAAAGCCAATTATTTATTAGCGAATAAATTTCCATACTGAGGAAGGGATCTTGTCGTACAGTTTATTCATAGTCAATTCGGCGAGGCGGTGATCTGCGGCTGAGTAAAATACCGCCAGTTCATTATCTGATAATTCGTATTTATTTTTCTCGATAACACGCTCCAGCGTGTCAATTGTCTGGCAACGACGTAAACGCATTAAATAATCGGTTTTCGTTAAAGGTTTTTCGGACATACTTCTACCCATGGTTGTAATAATTCTAACAAGATAAACTCGCAGGATTCTCTTTCGTCGCATTGACAAAACAACGGAATAGTCGATTACCTGACTTCCGCCATTTCTGAAGATCCTGCATATTAATACCATAACTGCTGAACAACATAAAGGTGTCATCCAGATATTCGTCGATCTGCTCAATGAGCTTATTGTCTTCATTATACTTAATTTTGTAATTAAGTGCGAAGGTCGCAATATGCTCAATCAGTTCATTCAACTGGAGGTTGATCGCCGAGGTTGGGTCGTTAACCCAGCCATGATTGCTTTCTTCAAGGTTTGCAAGACAGTCATGATACAGGGTTTCACAGAGAAACTTAAGCTGTGCGATATCATGTCTTTTGGGTGAGTATTCATCCATAACGCGTCCCCTTCTTAGCGGTTGAACTAACGGACACCTTTCGGGATGGAAAAAACTTACTGACCTGGACTTGCCCTCTCGTTTGTTAGCTTAACTATAAGCCACTCTTTGCAGGTTTTCATCGCATTATTACGAAAAATTACAATTAGGAAGGAAGCGGGACAGGACTTACTTTTTCATACTAGCACTAACCCGCAGCAGGTAAAAGCAGTTTGCTCGAACTGTTCATAACATTTCAGGATTATCGCCAGATGAAATTGGTAACACTAATACCAGGATTGCTCTGAATATGACGTAATAACCGAGGAATGAATAAAGAATTACCGCAAATAATTAAGAATAGCCTCTAAATGATTATGGATTATTAAATCTATTAGCGCTACTTAATAATAAATTAACTAACAATCAGTATTTTTTATGAATTTTATACGTGTTTAATACTGGTTTTCGTATGAGATCCTGAGTTGGTGGTTCAATGACTCCTTAATGTTCGTAGGTTATGCATAAAAAAGGCCGCTTGCGCGGCCTTAGTGATTACACGTTGTATCAATGATGATCGACAGTATGGCTGTGCTCGATATCTTCATTCTTGCGGCTAAAGCGGCGGCGAACCACCACAAAGAATACCGGAACGAAGAAGATTGCCAGTACCGTTGCGGTCACCATCCCGCCCATTACACCGGTACCTACTGCATTCTGTGCGCCGGAACCAGCACCAGTACTGATAACCAGCGGCATAACGCCGAGGATAAACGCCAGCGAGGTCATCAGGATCGGACGTAAACGCATCCGCACCGCATCAAGCGTCGCTTCAATCAGACCTTTACCTTCTTTATCCATCAAGTCTTTGGCGAATTCGACGATAAGTATCGCGTTCTTCGCCGACAACCCAATGGTTGTGAGCAGGCCTACCTGGAAGTAAACGTCATTGGTCAGGCCACGGAAGGTGGCAGCCAGCAACGCACCGATAACCCCCAGCGGAACGACCAGCATAACGGAGAACGGAATCGACCAGCTTTCATACAGCGCCGCCAGACACAGGAACACGACAATCAACGAAATCGCGTACAGTGAAGGTGCCTGGTTGCCGGAGAGACGTTCCTGATAGGACATCCCCGTCCAGTCATAGCCAACACCGGTAGGCAGTTTGCTCGCCAGTTGTTCCATCAGCTCCATTGCTTCACCGGTACTTTTACCCGGTGCCGCCTGGCCTAAGATTTCCATGGATGGCAGGCCGTTGTAACGTTCCAGACGCGGCGAACCGTACTCCCAACGAGAAGAGGAGAACGCCGAGAACGGCACCATCTGACCATCAGCAGCACGAACATACCAGTCGCCGATATCATCCGGCAGCATACGGTATTTCGCTTCTGACATGACGTAAACTTTCTTCACACGACCGCGGTCGATAAAGTCGTTCACATAGCTACCGCCCCATGCAGCGCCCAGAGTGGTGTTAATGTCGTTGATAGAAACACCCAGCGCCTGCGCTTTTTCCTGGTCGATATCAATCTTAAACTGCGGGGTATCTTCCAGACCGTTTGGACGTACGCTGGTCAACATATCAGGGTGCTTCGCTGCTTCTGCAAGCAGCTGGTTACGCGCCTGAGTCAGTTTTTCGTGACCAAGGCCAGCCTGGTCAATCAGCTCAAAGTCAAAGCCGGTTGCAGTACCCAGTTCCACGATTGCGGGCAGGTTAAAGGCGAAAACCATCGCATCTTTGATTTGCGAGAAAGCGCGTGTTGCACGCATGGTAATCGCTTCAACTTTGTTTTCTTCGCCCGGGCGATCGGCCCAGTCCTTCAAGGAAACGAACGCAATACCGGTATTCTGACCACGTCCCGCAAAGCCGAAGCCGTTAACGGCGAACACCGACTCAACGTTGTTCTTTTCTTTGGTCAGATAGTAATGCGTTACCTCATTGAGCACTTTCTGCGTACGTTCCTGCGTTGCACCTGCTGGCAGCTGAACCATGGTCATAAATACGCCCTGGTCTTCATCTGGCAAGAAGGAGCTTGGCAGACGCACGAACAGATAGGCCATGCCGACCACGATGATCAAATACAGCACCAGGTAACGCCCTGTACTGCGCAGAATACCGCCTACGCTGTCCGTGTAGTGGTGCGTGCTCTTTTCGAACATGCGGTTAAACCAGCCGAAGAAGCCTTTTTTACCTTCCCCGTGATCGCCTTTGGCAATCGGTTTCAGCATGGTGGCACAAAGAGCCGGAGTCAGGATCAACGCCACCAGTACTGACAGCGCCATTGCTGAAACAATGGTAATAGAGAACTGACGATAAATAGCACCGGTAGAACCGCCAAAGAAGGCCATCGGTACGAATACCGCCGACAGTACCATCGCGATACCGACCAGAGCGCCCTGAATCTGCCCCATCGACTTACGGGTAGCTTCTTTTGGCGGCAAACCTTCTTCCGCCATAACACGCTCAACGTTTTCTACCACAACGATGGCGTCATCCACCAACAGGCCGATGGCGAGCACCATCCCGAACATTGTTAGCGTGTTTATCGAGAAGCCAAAGGCGGCAAGGACGGCAAAGGTCCCCAGCAATACCACCGGTACGGCAATGGTCGGAATCAACGTCGCGCGGAAGTTCTGCAGGAACAGATACATAACCAGGAACACGAGGATGATCGCTTCGACCAGCGTTTTAACCACTTCGTGAATAGAGATTTTCACGAACGGCGTGGTGTCGTACGGGTAAACAATTTT
The DNA here is from genome assembly GCF_046487365.1 of Escherichia sp. WS1451. Taxonomy (NCBI): domain Bacteria; kingdom Pseudomonadati; phylum Pseudomonadota; class Gammaproteobacteria; order Enterobacterales; family Enterobacteriaceae; genus Escherichia; species Escherichia sp. WS1451. The sequence goes on along the minus strand of NZ_JBJQJP010000006.1, from coordinate 33,319 downwards.
CAGACCCGACGGGAAGAACGGTTCCATCTTCGCCAGTTCAGCACGGATTGCCGCAGCGGTATCCAGCGCGTTTGCACCGGTCGCCAGCTTGATCCCCAGACCGGAAGCCGGTTGGCCGTTAAACTCTGCGATGATGTCGTAGTTCTCACCACCCAGCTCAATTTTCGCCACATCACGCAGCAGCACGCGGGAACCATCCTGATTCACTTTCAGCAGGATTTTGCCGAACTCTTCAGTAGAGGTCAGACGCGTCTGAGCAATAATAGAGGCGTTAAGCTGTTGGCCTTTCACCGGCGGCGTACCACCGAGCTGACCCGCCGCAACCTGGGCGTTCTGCGCTTTGATGGCAGTAATGACATCAACCGGTGTTAGCTGGAATTTGTTTAGTTCATTCGGGTTCATCCAGATACGCATCGCGTACTGTGAACCGAACAACTGAACGTCACCCACGCCCGACGTACGGCTGATGGCATCTTTCATATTCGCCGCCACGTAGTCGGAGATATCCTCCTGCGTCATGGTGCCATCGGTGTTGATAACGCCGACAACCATCAGGAAGCTGCTGGATGATTTCTCAACGCTCACCCCTTGCTGCTGTACTTCTTGTGGCAGCAACGGCATCGCCAGCTGCAGTTTGTTCTGCACCTGAACCTGCGCGATATCCGCATCAGTACCAGACTCAAAGGTCAGGGTGATCTGCACGGTACCCGTGGAGTCACTGTTAGAGGACATGTACATCAGGTTATCGATACCGTTCATATTCTGTTCGATAACCTGTGTCACCGTGTCCTGCACTGTTTTCGCATCAGCGCCAGGGTAGGAGGCGGAGATCGTTACTGCCGGCGGTGCAATCGTAGGATATTGCGCCACCGGCAGTTTGAGGATCGCCAGCCCCCCTGCCAACATGATGATAATGGCGATCACCCACGCAAAAATCGGGCGATCGATAAAGAAATTAGGCATGTCTTAACGGCTCCTGTTTAAGTTAAGACTTGGACTGTTCAGGCTGAGCACCGCTTGCGGCTTGCTGGTTATTATCAGCGGTAACTTCTTGTGCTTTTACCTGGACACCAGGACGCACTTTCTGCAGCCCACTTATTACTACGCGATCGCCTGCTTTCAGACCTTCTGTCACCAGCCACTTATCGCCGATAGCCTGGCTTGCAACGATCGGACGGGTTTCCACTTTGTCATCCGCGCCAACCACCAGTACGGTGGCATCGCCACGCGGCGTACGGGTTACGCCCTGTTGCGGGACTAAAATAGCGTTTGGATTAAGCCCTTCTTCCAGACGTGCACGTACGAACATACCCGGCAGCAGAGTGTGATCCGGGTTCGGGAAGATAGCGCGTAGGGTGATAGACCCGGTGGTCTGATCAACGGTAACGTCAGAGAATTCCAGCGTACCGTCCTGCGGGAACTTAATGCCGTCACTGGTGATCAGCGACACTTTGGCTTTGCCGTTCTCTTGTTTCAGCGTGCCATTTGCCAGTTCCTGTTTCAGGCGCAGGAAGTCGTTGCTGGACTGGGTCACATCAACGTAGATCGGATCAAGTTGCTGCACGGTTGCCAGCGCAGTCGCCTGACCGTTCTGTACCAATGCGCCTTCTGTCACGTTCGACTTACCAATGCGACCGCTAATCGGCGAGGTGACTTTGGTGTAAGCCAGATTGATCCGCGCAGTTTCAACGGCAGCTTTCGCCGCAGTGACCGCAGCATTCGCCTGTTGCGCATCAGCCAGAGCCTGATCGTACTCTTGCTTACTGATGTACTGAGTACCGAGCAATTTCTGATAACGATTCACCGTCAATTGCGCGATATTGGCTGCAGCCTGGGCTTTCGCCAGATCACCTTTCGCACTGTCGTATGCCGCCTGATAGGTCGCAGGATCAATCTGATAGAGAGAGACACCTGCTTCGATGTCGCTACCTTCTTTGAAATTACGCTTCAGGATAATCCCGCTAACTTGAGGACGAACTTCTGCGATCCGGTAGGCACTGGTGCGACCCGGAAGCTCGGTTGTGATCTGCAGAGGTTCAGTTTTGACTGTTACTACGCCAACGGCGGGCATCTGCTGGCCACCTTGTTGGGCCTGTTTGTCGTCACATCCTGTTAGGGCTAAGCTGCCTGAGAGCATCAGAACGACCGCCAGAGGCGTAAACCCTCTGTTTTTGTTCATATGTAAACCTCGAGTGTCCGATTTCAAATTGGTCAATGGTCAAAAGTTAATAAACCCATTGCTGCGTTTATATTATCGTCGTGCTATGGTACATACATTCACAAATGTATGTAAATCTAACGCCTGTAAATTCACGAACATATGGCACGAAAAACCAAACAAGAAGCGCAAGAAACGCGCCAACACATCCTCGATGTGGCTCTACGTCTTTTCTCACAGCAGGGGGTATCATCCACCTCGCTGGGCGAGATTGCAAAAGCAGCTGGCGTTACGCGCGGTGCAATCTACTGGCATTTTAAAGACAAGTCGGATTTGTTCAGTGAGATCTGGGAACTGTCAGAATCCAATATTGGTGAACTAGAGCTTGAGTATCAGGCAAAATTCCCTGGCGATCCACTCTCAGTATTAAGAGAGATATTAATTCATGTTCTTGAATCCACGGTGACAGAAGAACGGCGTCGATTATTGATGGAGATTATATTCCACAAATGCGAATTTGTCGGAGAAATGGCTGTTGTGCAACAGGCACAACGTAATCTCTGTCTGGAAAGTTATGACCGTATAGAACAAACGTTAAAACATTGTATTGAAGCGAAAATGTTGCCTGCGGATTTAATGACGCGTCGCGCAGCAATTATTATGCGCGGCTATATTTCCGGCCTGATGGAAAACTGGCTCTTTGCCCCGCAATCTTTTGATCTTAAAAAAGAAGCCCGCGATTACGTCGCCATCTTACTGGAGATGTATCTCCTGTGCCCCACGCTTCGTAATCCTGCCACTAACGAATAACCCTGAATCTGACTCCAGGATTTTTCCTGGACATTTTCGTCGTTGCTATTCTGGTTCACTGCGTCGTGATATTCTTGCGGTTTGACTTTTTCAGGTCGTTCTTCAGGTTCAGAAACCTTCATTCATCATGACTATGTTCCAGTATTACAAACGATCACGGCATTTTGTTTTTTCAGCATTTATTGCTTTTGTTTTTGTCTTGTTATGCCAGAACACGGCGTTTGCGCGGGCGTCATCGAATGGTGATCTGCCGACAAAAGCGGACCTGCAGGCACAACTTGACTCACTGAATAAACAAAAAGATCTTTCTGCTCAGGACAAACTGGTGCAGCAGGATCTGACAGATACATTAGCCACCCTCGATAAAATCGATCGCGTAAAAGAAGAGACAGTTCAGCTACGGCAAAAAGTCGCTGAAGCGCCGGAAAAAATGCGCCAGGCGACCGCGGCGTTAACAGCACTTAGCGATGTCGATAACGACGAAGAAACGCGCAAAATTCTGAGCACGCTTTCGTTGCGCCAGCTGGAAACTCGCGTTGCCCAGGCGCTGGACGATTTGCAAAACGCACAAAACGATCTGGCGTCTTATAACAGCCAGCTGGTTTCGTTACAGACGCAGCCCGAACGCGTGCAAAATGCGATGTATAACGCTTCGCAGCAGCTGCAACAAATTCGCAGTCGTCTGGATGGGACTGATGTCGGCGAGACTGCCTTACGTCCCAGCCAGAAAGTGTTAATGCAGGCCCAGCAGGCGTTGCTGAATGCGGAGATTGACCAGCAGCGTAAAAGCCTGGAAGGAAACACAGTCTTACAGGATACCTTGCAAAAGCAACGGGATTACGTGACGGCGAACAGCGCCCGTCTGGAGCACCAGTTGCAGCTGTTGCAAGAAGCGGTAAACAGCAAGCGCCTGACTTTAACCGAACAAACGGCGCAGGAGGCCGTCTCCCCGGATGAAGCCGCGCGTATTCAGGCTAATCCGCTGGTGAAGCAGGAACTGGAAATTAACCAGCAGTTAAGTCAGCGTCTGATTACCGCGACTGAAAACGGTAATCAGTTGATGCAGCAAAACATTAAAGTCAAAAACTGGCTGGAGCGGGCACTGCAATCGGAACGCAATATTAAAGAGCAGATTGCCGTCCTGAAGGGCAGCCTGCTGTTGTCTCGTATCCTTTACCAGCAACAACAAACGCTGCCCTCGGCGGATGAACTGGAAAACATGACCAACCGCATCGCGGATTTGCGTCTCGAACAGTTTGAAGTTAACCAGCAGCGTGATGCACTCTTCCAGAGCGATGCGTTCGTCAACAAACTGGAAGAAGGTCACACCAACGAAGTCAACAGCGAAGTTCACGATGCATTATTGCAAGTGGTTGATATGCGTCGCGAATTGCTGGATCAGCTTAACAAACAGTTGGGTAACCAATTGATGATGGCCATTAACCTGCAAATCAACCAGCAGCAGTTAATGAGTGTGTCGAAAAACCTGAAATCCATCCTGACTCAGCAAATCTTTTGGGTGAACAGTAACCGTCCAATGGACTGGAACTGGATCAAAGCGTTCCCGCAAAGCCTCAAAGATGAATTTAAGTCGATGAAAATCACGGTGAACTGGGAAAAAGCCTGGCCTGCCGTTTTTATCGCTTTCCTCGCTGGTTTGCCGCTGCTGTTGATTGCCGGGCTGATCCACTGGCGTCTGGGCTGGCTGAAAGCGTATCAACAAAAACTGGCTTCCGCTGTGGGTTCCCTGCGTAACGACAGCCAGCTCAACACACCAAAAGCGATCCTTATCGACCTGATCCGTGCGCTGCCGGTGTGCCTGATTATTCTCGCGGTTGGCCTGATTCTGTTGACCATGCAGCTCAACATCAGCGAACTGCTATGGTCGTTCAGTAAAAAACTGGCGATTTTCTGGTTGGTGTTTGGCCTGTGCTGGAAAGTGTTGGAGAAAAACGGCGTTGCCGTGCGTCACTTTGGTATGCCGGAACAGCAGACCAGCCACTGGCGTCGGCAAATTGTCCGCATCAGTCTCGCATTGCTGCCTATCCATTTCTGGTCTGTGGTGGCAGAACTTTCCCCGCTGCATCTGATGGATGATGTGCTGGGGCAGGCGATGATTTTCTTCAACCTGCTGCTGATTGCCTTCCTGGTATGGCCGATGTGCCGCGAAAGCTGGCGTGATAAAGAGTCGCACACCATGCGACTGGTCACCATTACCGTGCTGTCGATTATCCCGATTGCGTTGATGGTGCTGACCGCCACGGGTTATTTCTACACCACGCTGCGCCTCTCCGGGCGTTGGATTGAAACCGTTTATTTGGTGATCATCTGGAACCTGCTGTACCAGACGGTATTGCGCGGCTTAAGCGTAGCGGCGCGGCGTATCGCCTGGCGTCGTGCGCTGGCGCGTCGGCAGAATCTGGTGAAAGAGGGCGCAGAAGGTGCCGAACCGCCGGAAGAACCCACCATTGCACTGGAGCAAGTTAACCAGCAGACGCTGCGTATTACCATGTTGCTGATGTTTGCGCTGTTCGGTGTCATGTTCTGGGCAATTTGGTCCGATTTGATCACCGTGTTCAGCTATCTCGACAGCATTACGCTCTGGCATTACAACGGTACTGAAGCTGGTGCTGCGGTGGTGAAAAACGTCACCATGGGCAGTCTGTTGTTTGCGATTATCGCCTCAATGGTGGCCTGGGCGTTGATTCGCAACCTGCCTGGTTTGCTGGAAGTGCTGGTGCTCTCGCGACTGAATATGCGCCAGGGCGCGTCGTATGCCATTACTACCATCCTTAACTACATCATTATTGCCGTTGGTGCGATGACGGTGTTCGGATCGCTGGGCGTCTCTTGGGATAAACTCCAGTGGCTGGCAGCAGCATTATCCGTAGGTCTTGGTTTTGGTTTACAAGAAATTTTCGGTAACTTCGTCTCCGGTTTGATCATTCTGTTCGAACGTCCGGTGCGCATTGGCGATACGGTAACCATTGGTAGCTTCTCGGGGACGGTAAGTAAGATCCGTATTCGTGCGACAACGATTACCGATTTCGATCGCAAAGAAGTGATCATCCCGAACAAAGCGTTTGTTACCGAGCGTCTGATCAACTGGTCGTTGACTGACACGACTACGCGTCTGGTGATCCGTCTCGGCGTGGCCTATGGCTCCGATCTGGAAAAAGTGCGTAAAGTATTACTGAAGGCGGCGACTGAGCACCCAAGGGTGATGCACGAACCAATGCCGGAAGTCTTCTTTACGGCGTTTGGTGCCAGCACGTTGGATCATGAGCTGCGTCTGTATGTGCGTGAACTGCGTGACCGTAGCCGTACTGTCGATGAGCTGAACCGTACTATCGATCAGCTGTGCCGTGAAAACGACATCAACATTGCCTTTAACCAGCTTGAAGTGCATCTGCACAACGAGAAGGGCGATGAAGTGACGGAAGTGAAACGCGACTACAAAGGCGACGATCCGACGCCAGCGGTAGGGTAAGGACAATAAAGGGCGACAGTGATGCCGCCCTTTATTTTTTACTCGCTTTGTGAAGTCTCATCGCTCTGTAACTTCTTTTCATAATCGCGTTTTACAATATCCAGCGCGCGCAGCACGGTGCGGGCTGGGATCTGATTTTCTTCCAGCAGCACAATTAAATCGACGGCCAGTTTGACATCGTCAGGGGCATTTTCCAGTGACATACTCTCTCCATTGCTAGCGGGTTAAACGCGCTAACCTGTTTTCGATTTTTTCCAGCGCATGGCGGCAGCGTGCCAGGCGCGCTTCATAGGCTTCCACTTCACGATGCAGCGTCTGCTGTTCCACGAGATCGGTCGCTCGCGCCAGACGGGCTCTACGCTCGGCAACCATCTCACGTAGCCGCCGCTCAAAATCCTGATGCTGAATACGTTTACGCTGCCAGCGGGCAATTTTCGGTGGCGCACTGTCCCACTCGCGTAGCGACCAGGCTGTGGCTTCACGCGCTATAGCCTCCAGTTGCGCCGCCAGATGTTCCGCCAGCCAGGCCACTTGCGGCAGTTGCTGTTGCTCAACCGCATGACGAAGCGCAGCCAGGTTATCGCCCGCCTCATCGAGACAAGCCTGTAGTGTTGTCGCACGGGTCTGAAAAAGGTGCCTGTCAAAACGGGCACTTAGCGTGGCAAATTGCGCTACCGGGGCACAACGCTGACGCAGCGTGGCGAGCTGTCCTTCCAGTTTTTCCAGCAGCAGGGTGGTTTTCACGATAAGACCTCAATGAAAATGATAATTGTTATGCTAAAGTAGCCACTCTGTAAGCTGACAACACTCAATATGCAACGAATCATTTTAATCATCATTGGCTGGCTGGCGGTAGTGCTGGGTACGCTGGGCGTGGTATTACCGGTATTACCGACGACGCCGTTTATCCTGCTGGCGGCCTGGTGCTTTGCCCGTTCTTCCCCGCGCTTTCACGCCTGGTTGCTGTACCGCTCATGGTTTGGCAGCTATCTACGTTTCTGGCAGAAACATCATGCGATGCCGCGCGGCGTCAAACCGCGGGCGATTATGCTTATTTTGCTCACGTTTGCCATTTCTCTGTGGTTCGTCCAGATGCCATGGGTGCGCATCATGTTGCTGGTAATTCTCGCCTGTTTGCTTTTTTATATGTGGCGAATTCCGGTGATTGATGAAAAGCAAGAAAAGCACTGAAGCACAACAATCGCAGTTGCAATTATTGCGTACAGCCAGTACATTCTGGCGTTTTCGAGCACAGGCGCAGGCGGTCAAAGGTTAAACAACTGTTACTTTTGATACGTTTAAAACGCGCCGTGAGTACCACCGTAACAAGCAGGCATACACTTATGACCGCGACTGCACAGCAGCTTGAGTATCTCAAAAATAGCATCAAAAGCATTCAGGACTACCCAAAACCCGGCATTCTTTTCCGCGATGTCACCAGCTTACTGGAAGACCCGAAAGCTTACGCTCTCAGCATCGACTTGCTGGTTGAGCGTTACAAAAATGCGGGCATTACCAAAGTGGTCGGCACCGAAGCGCGTGGCTTCTTGTTTGGCGCTCCGGTAGCTCTGGGTCTGGGCGTTGGCTTTGTACCGGTCCGTAAACCGGGCAAACTGCCGCGTGAAACCATCAGTGAAACTTACGACCTGGAATACGGCACCGATCAGCTGGAAATCCACGTTGATGCCATCAAACCGGGCGACAAAGTTCTGGTGGTGGACGACCTGCTGGCAACCGGCGGCACTATCGAAGCGACCGTTAAACTGATCCGTCGTCTGGGTGGTGAAGTGGCTGATGCTGCGTTCATTATCAACCTGTTCGATCTCGGCGGCGAACAGCGTCTCGAAAAACAGGGCATTACCAGCTACAGCCTTGTTCCGTTCCCGGGCCATTAATTATCGCCAGTCTTGTGCTGCCCACGCTACGGACAGCACAAGATGTGCATTCAGCCTCGCCGTTCTGACGGGGCTGTGTTAGCATTACCCCTTCGTGAATCCACCTTCCAGCGTTTCAGAGCCTGCCAATGAGTTATCAGGTCTTAGCCCGAAAATGGCGCCCACAAACCTTTGCTGACGTCGTCGGCCAGGAACATGTGCTGACCGCACTGGCGAACGGCTTGTCGTTAGGGCGTATTCATCATGCTTATCTTTTTTCCGGTACCCGTGGCGTCGGAAAAACCTCTATCGCCCGACTGCTGGCGAAGGGGCTAAACTGCGAAACCGGCATTACCGCGACGCCGTGCGGCGTGTGCGATAACTGTCGTGAAATCGAGCAGGGGCGCTTTGTCGATCTGATTGAAATCGACGCCGCCTCGCGCACTAAAGTTGAAGACACTCGCGACCTGCTGGATAACGTCCAGTACGCTCCGGCGCGTGGTCGTTTCAAAGTTTATCTGATCGACGAAGTGCATATGCTGTCGCGCCACAGCTTTAACGCACTGTTAAAAACCCTTGAAGAGCCGCCGGAGCACGTTAAGTTTCTGCTGGCGACGACCGATCCGCAGAAATTGCCGGTGACGATTTTGTCGCGCTGTCTGCAATTCCATCTCAAGGCGCTGGATGTCGAGCAAATTCGCCATCAACTTGAGCACATCCTCAACGAAGAACATATCGCTCACGAGCCGCGGGCGCTGCAATTGTTGGCACGCGCCGCTGAAGGCAGCCTGCGAGATGCCTTAAGTCTGACCGACCAGGCTATTGCCAGCGGTGACGGCCAGGTTTCAACCCAGGCGGTTAGTGCGATGCTGGGTACGCTTGACGACGATCAGGCGTTATCGCTGGTTGAAGCGATGGTCGAGGCCAACGGCGAGCGCGTAATGGCGCTGATTAATGAAGCTGCTGCCCGTGGTATCGAGTGGGAAGCGTTGCTGGTGGAAATGCTCGGTCTGTTGCATCGTATTGCGATGGTACAACTTTCGCCTGCTGCACTTGGCAACGACATGGCTGCCATCGAGCTGCGGATGCGTGAACTGGCGCGCACCATACCGCCGACGGATATTCAGCTTTACTATCAGACGCTGTTGATTGGTCGCAAAGAATTACCGTATGCGCCGGACCGCCGCATGGGCGTTGAGATGACGCTGCTGCGCGCGCTGGCATTCCATCCGCGTATGCCGCTGCCTGAGCCAGAAGTGCCACGCCAGTCCTTTGCGCCCGTCGCGCCAACGGCAGTAATGACGCCAACCCAGGTGCCGCCGCAACCGCAATCAGCGCCGCAGCAGGCACCGACTGTACCGCTCCCGGAAACCACCAGCCAGGTGCTGGCGGCGCGCCAGCAGTTGCAGCGCGTGCAGGGAGCAACCAAAGCAAAAAAGAGTGAACCGGCAGCCGCTACCCGCGCGCGGCCGGTGAATAACGCTGCGCTGGAAAGACTGGCTTCGGTCACCGATCGCGTTCAGGCGCGCCCGGTGCCATCGGCGCTGGAAAAAGCGCCAGCCAAAAAAGAAGCGTATCGCTGGAAGGCGACCACTCCAGTGATGCAGCAAAAAGAAGTGGTCGCTACGCCGAAGGCGCTGAAAAAAGCGCTGGAACATGAAAAAACGCCGGAACTGGCGGCGAAGCTGGCGGCAGAAGCCATTGAGCGCGACCCGTGGGCGGCTCAGGTGAGTCAACTTTCGCTACCAAAACTGGTCGAACAGGTGGCGTTAAATGCCTGGAAAGAGGAGAGCGACAACGCAGTATGTCTGCATTTGCGCTCCTCTCAGCGGCATTTGAACAACCGCGGCGCACAGCAAAAACTGGCTGAAGCGTTGAGCACGTTAAAAGGTTCAACGGTTGAACTGACTATCGTTGAAGATGATAATCCCGCGGTGCGTACGCCGCTGGAATGGCGTCAGGCGATATACGAAGAAAAACTTGCGCAGGCGCGCGAGTCCATTATTGCGGATAATAATATTCAGACCCTGCGTCGATTCTTCGATGCGGAGCTGGATGAAGAAAGTATCCGCCCCATTTGATCGTAAGCACAGCTTACGTTCGTCATCCTTAACGTGATTGAGAGAGAAACCTATGTTTGGTAAAGGCGGTCTGGGTAACCTGATGAAGCAAGCCCAGCAGATGCAAGAAAAAATGCAGAAAATGCAGGAAGAGATCGCGCAGCTGGAAGTCACCGGCGAATCTGGCGCAGGTCTGGTAAAAGTGACCATCAACGGTGCACACAACTGCCGTCGCGTAGAGATCGACCCGAGCCTGCTGGAAGACGACAAAGAGATGCTGGAAGACCTGGTGGCTGCAGCATTCAACGACGCAGCACGTCGTATTGAAGAAACGCAGAAAGAAAAAATGGCCTCTGTATCCTCCGGAATGCAGCTGCCGCCTGGCTTTAAGATGCCGTTCTGATGCAAACCAGCCCGCTGTTAACACAGCTTATGGAAGCACTGCGCTGTCTGCCGGGCGTTGGCCCGAAGTCGGCGCAGCGTATGGCGTTCACGCTGCTTCAGCGCGATCGTAGCGGCGGGATGCGTCTGGCGCAGGCGCTCACCCGGGCGATGTCGGAAATCGGCCACTGCGCCGATTGCCGCACTTTCACCGAACAGGAAGTCTGTAACATCTGTTCGAATCCGCGTCGTCAGGAAAACGGTCAAATCTGCGTGGTGGAGAGTCCGGCGGACATTTACGCCATTGAGCAGACGGGGCAGTTTTCAGGTCGTTATTTTGTGTTGATGGGGCACCTGTCGCCGCTGGACGGCATCGGTCCGGATGACATCGGCCTTGATCGCCTGGAACAGCGTCTGGCAGAGGAAAAAATCACTGAAGTGATCCTCGCCACCAACCCCACGGTTGAAGGTGAAGCTACCGCTAACTACATTGCCGAGCTTTGTGCGCAATATGACGTGGAAGCCAGCCGAATCGCTCATGGCGTACCGGTTGGCGGCGAACTGGAAATGGTCGATGGCACCACGCTGTCACATTCCCTTGCCGGGCGTCATAAGATTCGTTTTTAAGCAAACGAGAGCAGGATCACCTGCTCTCGCTTGAAATTATTCTCCCTTGTCCCCATCTCTCCCTCATCCTGTTTTTAACCTTAAAATGGCATTATTGAGGTAGACCTACATGAAAGGACAAGAAACTCGTGGTTTTCAGTCAGAAGTGAAGCAGCTTCTGCACCTGATGATCCATTCTCTCTATTCCAATAAAGAAATCTTCCTGCGTGAGCTTATCTCTAACGCCTCCGATGCGGCGGACAAGCTGCGTTTCCGCGCGCTTTCTAACCCGGACCTGTACGAAGGTGATGGCGAACTGCGCGTTCGTGTCTCTTTCGATAAAGACAAGCGCACGCTGACCATCTCCGATAACGGCGTGGGGATGACCCGCGACGAAGTGATTGACCATCTGGGGACTATCGCTAAATCCGGCACCAAATCATTCCTCGAATCCCTGGGTTCTGACCAGGCGAAAGACAGCCAGCTGATCGGTCAGTTTGGTGTTGGTTTCTACTCTGCGTTTATCGTGGCCGACAAAGTGACCGTGCGTACTCGCGCGGCAGGCGAAAAACCAGAAAATGGCGTCTTCTGGGAATCGGCTGGCGAAGGTGAATACACCGTTGCCGATATCACCAAAGAAGATCGTGGTACTGAAATCACCCTGCATCTGCGTGAAGGCGAAGACGAGTTCCTCGATGACTGGCGCGTGCGTTCCATCATCAGCAAATACTCCGACCATATCGCGCTGCCGGTAGAGATCGAAAAACGCGAAGAGAAAGACGGCGAAACCGTTATCTCCTGGGAGAAAATCAACAAAGCGCAGGCGCTGTGGACTCGTAACAAGTCGGAAATCACCGATGAAGAGTACAAAGAGTTCTACAAACACATCGCCCACGACTTTAACGATCCGCTGACCTGGAGCCACAACCGCGTTGAAGGTAAGCAGGAGTACACCAGCCTGCTGTACATTCCGTCTCAGGCACCGTGGGATATGTGGAACCGCGATCATAAACACGGTCTGAAACTGTATGTTCAGCGTGTGTTCATCATGGACGACGCAGAACAGTTCATGCCGAACTATCTGCGCTTCGTGCGTGGTCTGATTGACTCCAGCGATCTGCCGCTGAACGTTTCCCGTGAAATCCTCCAGGACAGCACGGTAACGCGTAACCTGCGCAATGCGCTGACCAAGCGTGTGCTGCAAATGCTGGAAAAACTGGCGAAAGACGACGCGGAAAAATACCAGACCTTCTGGCAACAGTTTGGCCTGGTACTGAAAGAAGGTCCGGCGGAAGATTTCGCTAACCAGGAAGCGATCGCCAAATTGCTGCGTTTTGCTTCTACCCATACCGATTCTTCTGCGCAGACCGTATCTCTGGAAGACTACGTTTCCCGCATGAAAGAAGGGCAGGAGAAAATCTACTACATCACCGCAGACAGCTATGCGGCAGCGAAGAGCAGCCCGCACCTGGAACTGCTGCGTAAGAAAGGCATCGAAGTTCTGCTGCTTTCCGACCGCATCGATGAGTGGATGATGAACTATCTGACTGAGTTCGACGGTAAACCGTTCCAGTCGGTGTCTAAAGTTGACGAGTCGCTGGAAAAACTGGCTGACGAAGTTGATGAGAGCGCGAAAGAAGCGGAGAAAGCCCTGACTCCGTTCATCGACCGTGTGAAAGCCCTGCTCGGCGAGCGCGTGAAAGATGTCCGTCTGACTCACCGTCTGACCGATACGCCAGCGATTGTCTCTACCGACGCGGACGAAATGAGCACTCAGATGGCGAAACTGTTCGCTGCGGCGGGCCAGAAAGTGCCAGAAGTGAAATACATCTTCGAACTGAACCCGGATCACGTACTGGTGAAACGTGCGGCGGATACTGAAGATGAAGCGAAGTTCAGCGAGTGGGTAGAACTGCTGCTGGATCAGGCGCTGCTGGCAGAACGCGGCACGCTGGAAGATCCGAACCTGTTTATTCGTCGTATGAACCAGCTGCTGGTTTCTTGATGCCATGCCGGATGACCTTCGTGTCATCCGGCATTTTTCTTTTCTTCATCTGCACTTTCCGCAAATTATCTCGCCATTAACCGTTTCAGCCTCAGGTGCCTTTCTTGAGGCAATCGCCTGTTGGTGGTATCGTTTATCGCTTTTTCAAAAAATTCGACACATTTTAAGGGGATTTTCGCAATGCGTATCATTCTGCTTGGCGCTCCGGGCGCGGGGAAAGGGACTCAGGCTCAGTTCATCATGGAGAAATATGGTATTCCGCAAATCTCCACTGGCGATATGCTGCGTGCTGCGGTCAAATCAGGCTCCGAGCTGGGTAAACAAGCAAAAGACATTATGGATGCTGGCAAACTGGTCACCGACGAACTGGTGATCGCGCTGGTTAAAGAGCGCATTGCTCAGGAAGACTGCCGTAATGGTTTCCTGTTGGACGGCTTCCCGCGTACCATTCCGCAGGCAGACGCGATGAAAGAAGCGGGCATCAATGTTGATTACGTTCTGGAATTCGACGTACCGGACGAACTGATTGTTGATCGTATCGTAGGCCGCCGCGTTCATGCGCCGTCTGGTCGTGTTTATCACGTTAAATTCAATCCGCCTAAAGTAGAAGGCAAAGACGACGTTACCGGTGAAGAACTGACTACCCGTAAAGACGATCAGGAAGAAACCGTGCGTAAACGTCTGGTTGAATACCATCAGATGACTGCACCGCTGATCGGCTACTACTCCAAAGAAGCGGAAGCAGGTAACACCAAATACGCGAAAGTTGACGGCACCAAGCCGGTGGCTGAAGTTCGCGCTGATCTGGAAAAAATCCTCGGCTAATCAAGCCGCAGCAGATCTGCTTTCGGGCAGGTCTGCTCATCCTCCTCAGGCAATACCTCTCACAGCAATTAGTTCTTCTTCTTCACTTTTCCGCTACAATTATCAACAAGTTGAATCGATAAGAGGCGGTAATGCGTCAGACTAAAACCGGTATCCTGCTGGCAAACCTGGGTACGCCCGATGCCCCCACACCTGAAGCGGTAAAACGCTATCTGAAACAATTTTTAAGCGACAGACGCGTGGTTGATACCTCACGGTTGTTATGGTGGCCGTTGCTGCGCGGCGTGATTTTGCCGCTGCGCTCGCCGCGTGTGGCGAAGCTGTATGCCTCTGTCTGGATGGAAGGTGGCTCGCCGCTGATGGTTTACAGCCGCCAGCAACAGCAGGCGCTGGCACAACGTTTACCGGAGACGCCCGTAGCGCTGGGAATGAGCTACGGCTCGCCATCACTGGAAAGCGCCGTAGATGAACTTCTGGCAGAGCATGTAGATCATATTGTGGTGCTGCCGCTTTATCCGCAATACTCCTGTTCAACTGTCGGTGCGGTATGGGATGAACTGGCGCGAATTCTGGCGCACAAACGTAGCATTCCGGGGATATCGTTTATTCGTGATTACGCCGATAACCACGATTATATTAATGCACTGGCGAACAGCGTACGCGCTTCTTTTGCCAAACATGGCGAACCGGATCTGCTGTTGCTCTCTTATCATGGCATTCCCCAGCGTTATGCAGATGAAGGCGATGATTATCCGCAACGTTGCCGCACAACGACTCGCGAACTGGCTTCCGCACTGGAGATGGCACCGGAAAAAGTGATGATGACCTTTCAGTCGCGCTTTGGGCGGGAACCCTGGCTGATGCCTTATACCGACGAAACGCTGAAAATGCTCGGAGAAAAAGGCGTAGGTCATATTCAGGTGATGTGCCCGGGCTTTGCTGCGGATTGTCTGGAGACGCTGGAAGAGATTGCCGAGCAAAACCGTGAGGTCTTCCTCGGTGCGGGCGGGAAAAAATATGAATATATTCCGGCGCTTAATGCCACGCCAGAACATATCGAAATGATGGCTAATCTTGTTGCCGCGTATCGCTAAAGCTGAGCGGTAAAGAACTGAGCGCCGTCGCGAAGAGCCTCGTCGGCGGTTTTCATCATCCGTGAATAATGCAAAAAGGCGTGCAGCGTGCCTGGGTAGAGTTTGAACTTACAGGGCTGCTGATGCGCCGCTAACGTCTGGTAAAGCAGACGGCTGTCATCCAGCAGCGGATCGAACTCCGCCCCGGCAATAAAACAGGGCGGAACTTCGCGAGTGAGATCATTATTAAACAGACAGTAATACGGCGACTCGCGGTCCGCGTCGTTGCTTAAATACGCCTCTTCATACATCTGTAAATCCTGTTGCGTTAAGCCATCCCAGACACCGCCTAACAGACGACGAGTCACGGAATCCCGTAATCCGTAAAGCCCATACCACAGCAAAACGCCCGCAACTTTACCGCAATCGATCTGTTTATCGCGCAACCACAACGCACTGGCGAGCGCCAGCATGGCACCTGCGGAATCACCAGCAAAACCAATGCGGGACACATTGATTTGATAATCCTCCGCCTGCTGGTGGAAATAACAACAGGCAGCCACAATTTCCTCTATCGCTTGCGGAAAACGCGCTTCAGGTGAAAGGGTGTAATCAATGCCAATCACCGTACATTGGCTGTAGCTTGCCAGCAGGCGCATGATGCGATCGTGGGTATCGAGATTGCCGAGAATAAAACCGCCGCCATGCAAATAAAATAGCGTCGCCGGACTATCTGGCTGCGGACAAAAGAGACGTGTTTCCACCTGCCCATATTTTGTTGGAACCATGTAAGCTCTGGTTGCCATTTCTGGAGCGCCCGCATTCCAGAATCGGCGCTCAAGCGTGTAATACTGTCGTTGCTCAGCAATCGTTCCCGTTGCGGGCCAGGGCGGTAAATCCGGCTGAAGAGTATTCACAACGGTCTTCATTTCAGCAGAAATAAGGTCCAGAACGGGTAATTTGTTTTCCGGCTTCATGCAAAAACTCCTTTCAAATTACGTCATTGTAAGGAACCACTGCCATGAAAATGCGATCCCGCCTGCTGATATTGAAACTGGCTGCATCTCGCGCGCTCCCGTCAGATTGTGTTAACATTCGCCGCTCAATTAACCACCCGTAAAAACAACCATGAAATTTCCCGGTAAACGTAAATCCAAACATTACTTCCCCGTAAATGCACGCGATCCGCTGCTTCAGCAATTCCAGCCAGAAAACGAAACCAGCGCTGCCTGGGTAGTGGGTATCGATCAAACGCTGGTCGATATTGAAGCGAAAGTGGATGATGAATTCATTGAGCGTTATGGATTAAGCGCCGGGCATTCACTGGTGATTGAGGATGACGTAGCCGAAGCGCTTTATCAGGAACTAAAACAGAAAAACCTGATTACCCATCAGTTTGCGGGTGGCACCATTGGCAACACCATGCACAACTACTCGGTGCTCGCGGACGACCGTTCGGTGCTGCTGGGTGTGATGTGCAGCAATATTGAAATTGGCAGCTATGCCTATCGTTACCTGTGTAACACCTCCAGCCGTACCGATCTTAACTATCTACAAGGCGTGGATGGCCCGATTGGTCGTTGCTTTACGCTGATTGGCGAGTCCGGGGAACGTACCTTTGCTATCAGCCCTGGCCACATGAACCAGCTGCGGGCTGAAAGTATTCCGGAAGATGTGATTGCCGGAGCCTCGGCACTGGTTCTCACCTCTTATCTGGTGCGTTGTAAGCCGGGTGAACCCATGCCGGAAGCAACCATGAAAGCCATTGAGTACGCGAAGAAATATAACGTACCGGTGGTGCTGACACTGGGTACCAAGTTTGTCATTGCCGAGAATCCGCAGTGGTGGCAGCAATTCCTCAAAGACCACGTCTCTATCCTTGCGATGAACGAAGATGAAGCGGAAGCGTTGACCGGAGAGAGTGATCCGTTGTTGGCATCTGACAAGGCGCTGGACTGGGTTGATCTGGTGCTGTGCACCGCCGGGCCAATCGGCTTGTATATGGCGGGCTTTACCGAAGACGAAGCGAAACGTAAAACCCAGCATCCGCTGCTGCCGGGTGCTATAGCGGAATTTAACCAGTATGAGTTTAGCCGCGCCATGCGCCACAAGGATTGCCAGAATCCGCTGCGTGTCTATTCGCACATTGCGCCGTACATGGGCGGGCCGGAAAAAATCATGAACACTAATGGAGCAGGGGATGGCGCACTGGCAGCGTTGCTGCATGACATTACCGCCAACAGCTACCACCGTAGCAACGTACCAAACTCCAGCAAACATAAATTCACCTGGTTAACTTATTCATCGTTAGCGCAGGTGTGTAAATATGCTAACCGTGTGAGCTATCAGGTACTGAACCAGCATTCACCTCGTTTAACGCGCGGCTTGCCGGAGCGTGAAGACAGCCTGGAAGAGTCTTACTGGGATCGTTAAGTTATCGGGCTGATGACAGTCGGATGCGGCATAAACGCCTTATCCGACTTGTGGAAGAGGGCATCCGTAGGCCGGATAAGATGCGTCAGCATCGCATCCGGCAATGGAATCAATGTTTACCCCGTCACCACTTCACCCGCCGGTGGTGTTTCCAGCAGTTCCAGCATAGTACGAGCAATTTCACGCTCACCCATCACTACCTGATTCGCACCACGTTCCGTGATATACGCCACTTCATCGTCATAATGGGCGCGGGCGATAATCTCAATATCCGGATTTTTCGCGCGGGCAGATGCCACAATCTCGCCCGCTTCATAACCGTTGGGAATCGTCAGGATCAGCCATTTTGCACATTCCAGATGCGCCAGTTGCATAATTTCTTCGTTCGCCGCATTGCCCAATACTGCGCGGACCCCGCGCTCTCGCAGTTCATCAACACGGGTTCGTGACGTCTCAATCACCACCAGCGGAATATCAGAGGCGAGCAATTTCTCCCCCAGCAGGCTGCCTACACGACCGTAACCTACCAGTAGCGCATGGTTGCAAATATCCACTGGGATCTGCTTCTCTTCTTCGATAGCCTCTTCCAGCGTCTGCTCTTCCAGCGTTTCGGTCTTCGCCAGATATTTCTCCAGCAGCGCAAACAGGACCGGGTTGAGCATAATCGACAAAATCGCCCCTGCCAGTACCAGGTTCTGCCCGGCTTGCGGCAACAGATCCAGCGCCATGCCCAGTCCCGCCAGGATAAACGCGAACTCACCAATTTGCGCCAGGCTGGCGGCGATAGTTAATGCCGTACGTTGGGAGTGACCAAACAGTCGCACCAGGAAAAACGCGGCTAACGACTTACCAAACAGAATAATCGCCAGCGTCGCCAGCACTGCCAGCGGTTGCTGAATCAGAATTAACGGATCAAACAACATCCCGACGGAGACAAAAAACAGCACCGCAAACGCGTCGCGCAATGGCAGCGTATCGTGGGCGGCACGGTGACTCAGTTCAGACTCGTTCAGTACCATCCCGGCAAAGAACGCACCGAGTGCAAAGGAGACATCAAACAGCTCCACCGCACCAAAGGCAATCCCTAACGCCAGCGCCAGCACCGACAGGGTAAACAGCTCACGGGAACCGGTTGCTGCGCTACGTGCCATAATCCACGGCACCAGACGGCGACCTACCAGCATCATAATGGCGATAAATGCGATCACCTTGCCGATGGTGATCCCCATATCGACAGCAAGAGTGGCAAAGCCCACATCGCCTTGTTCCATCATTCCTGCCACTGCGGGCAGCAACACCAGCGTCAGAACCATTACCAGGTCTTCCACAATCAACCAACCGATGGCGATTTGCCCACGCTGACTGTCTATTAATTGCCGTTCTTCAAGTGCGCGCAGTAACACCACGGTACTGGCGGTGGAAAGGCATAAGCCGAACACGATACCGGTCATTAACGACCAGCCCAGCACGGCGGAGAGCGCCATACCCAGCAGCGTCGCCACGGCTATCTGGGCGATCGCACCGGGAATGGCGATGGCCTTTACCGCCATCAAATCCTTCAGCGAAAAGTGCAGACCCACGCCAAACATCAACAGAATGACGCCCAGTTCAGCCAGTTCCGGCGCAAGCTTGGTATCGGCAACAAAGCCCGGAGTGAATGGTCCTGCCAGCACACCCGCTAACAGATATCCCACCAGAGGAGAAATACGTAGTTTATTGGCCAGCATGCCGAGGATAAAGGCGAGCACAAGGCCGCCAACAATGGTGGTGATAAGCGGGGTGGCGTGATGCATTCCGTCTCCTTTTCCTGGTGGTTATTGTCCATTTTTGGCCGGGAAAACCAAAATTACAGGTAATAGTTTATGACAATTTCATTGATGATGTTTATGAATAATTGTTGAATTTTGCAGAAAAATGGAATTAGCTGCAAAAAAAGCACGGATCGGAAAACAGAAGGCGGTTTAACAGAGGAAAGGCTTATGGCGACTGTAAAACGATGCAGCCAAAGTTTGCCTTTGGCTGCAATGAAATCAGTCTTTATGCCGGTTATCAGGCAGGAATATGGTCAACATCCCCAATAGTGGCAGGAAAGCACAGATTTTATAGACTAACTCGATGCTGGTGTGGTCGGCGATAAGCCCCAGAACTGCCGCTCCCAGACCTCCCATGCCGAAAGCAAAACCGAAAAAGAGTCCAGAAACCATACCGATACGTCCCGGAAGCAGCTCCTGAGCGTAGACCAGAATGGCAGAGAATGCCGAAGCGAGGATAAATCCAATAATCACCGTTAAAACCCCCGTCCAGTGCAGGCTGGCGTAGGGTAAAATCAGCGTAAACGGCGCAACGCCGAGGATAGAGCCCCAAATCACATATTTCCGTCCAATTTTATCCCCTACAGGCCCGCCGATCACCGTACCTGCCGCAACGGCAAACAGGAAGGCAAACAAATGAAGCTGAGCATTCTGGATAGATAATCCGAATTTTTGCATCAGATAAAAGGTGTAATAGCTGCTGATGCTCGCCATATAGAAATATTTCGAGAAAATGAGGATTAACAGAATGCTGACCGCCAGAACAACTTTATTGCGCGGTAGTGGATTGATAATCGTCGCTTTGGGTTTTCCTTTATTCATTCGGTGCTGGGCCGAGTACCAACGGCTGATTTGCGCCAACACCACGATCGCCAGCAGTGCCGCAAGCACAAACCAGGCAACGTTGCCTTTACCATAAGGCGCGATAATCACCGCCGCCAGCAAGGGGCCCAGGGAACTGCCAAAGTTGCCGCCGACCTGAAAGATAGATTGCGCCAGGCCATGCCGCCCGCCGGAAGCCATACGGGCCACGCGAGAAGATTCCGGATGAAAGACCGATGAACCGGTACCGACCAGCGCCGCCGCCAGCAGAACTGCGCCAAAACTGCCCGCCAGCGCAAGCAGCACCAGACCACTTAAGGTAAAGCACATGCCAATTGGCAACGACCACGGCATCGGATATTTATCGGTCCAGTAACCGACCACTGGTTGCAGTAGCGAAGAGGCGAGCTGGAAGGTGAGGGTTATCATGCCAATCTGCATAAATGTCAGAGAAAATTCGGACTGAAGCAGCGGATAAATCGCCAGAATCAGCGATTGGATCATGTCGTTCAGCAGATGTGAGAGGCTGATAGCACCTAAAATACCAAACGATGTTCGGGCCTTGGTCGTTGACGCAGCCGCGCCCGCCACAGGCTGGGTTTGTTCACTCATTGCCATAGGAAAGTCACTTTTTCAGGGTTGCGATGTAAAGAATGATCTTATTTGTGATTATTACCCGACTAACATACCTGTATGCGTCGCCTGAAGGAAGTCTCAACGCCGAATACAGAATTTCTAATCTGGATGCAGATTTATCTTCACCGGACGCAGACTTGTCTATGATGTCGCGTCATACTATTTTTCAACACGTTGAAATCAGGTCAGGGAGAGAAGTATGAAATTATTGCAGCGGGGCGTGGCGTTAGCACTGTTAACCACATTTACACTGGCGAGTGAAGCTGCTCTGGCGTATGAGCAGGATAAAACCTACAAAATTACAGTTCTGCATACCAATGATCATCATGGGCATTTTTGGCGCAATGAATATGGCGAATATGGTCTGGCGGCGCAAAAAACGCTGGTGGATGGTATCCGCAAAGAGGTTGCGGCTGAAGGCGGTAGCGTGCTGCTACTTTCCGGTGGCGACATTAACACTGGCGTGCCCGAGTCTGACTTACAGGATGCCGAACCTGATTTTCGCGGCATGAATCTGGTGGGCTACGATGCGATGGCAATCGGTAATCATGAATTTGATAACCCGCTCACCGTATTACGCCAGCAGGAAAAGTGGGCAAAGTTCCCGTTACTTTCTGCCAATATCTACCAGAAAAGTACCGGCGAGCGCCTGTTTAAACCATGGGCGCTGTTTAAGCGTCAGGATCTGAAAATTGCCGTTATTGGCCTGACGACGGATGATACAGCGAAGTTAGGCAACCCAGAAAACTTCACCGATATTGAGTTCCGTAAGCCCGCCGATGAAGCGAAGCTGGTGATTCAGGAGCTGCAACAGACAGAAAAGCCAGACATTATTATCGCGGCGACCCATATGGGGCATTACGACAATGGTGAGCACGGCTCTAACGCACCGGGCGATGTGGAGATGGCGCGCGCGCTGCCTGCCGGATCACTGGCGATGATCGTCGGTGGTCACTCGCAAGATCCGGTCTGCATGGCGGCAGAAAACAAAAAACAGGTCGATTACGTGCCGGGTACGCCATGCAAACCGGATCAACAAAACGGCATCTGGATTGTGCAGGCGCATGAGTGGGGCAAATACGTGGGACGGGCTGATTTTGAGTTTCGTAATGGCGAAATGAAAATGGTTAACTACCAGCTGATTCCGGTGAACCTGAAGAAGAAAGTGACCTGGGAAGACGGGAAAAGCGAGCGCGTGCTTTACACTCCTGAAATCGCTGAAAACCAGCAAATGATCTCGCTGTTATCACCGTTCCAGAACAAAGGCAAAGCGCAGCTGGAAGTGAAAATAGGCGAAACCAATGGTCGTCTGGAAGGCGATCGTGACAAAGTGCGTTTTGTACAGACCAATATGGGGCGGTTGATTCTGGCAGCCCAAATGGATCGCACTGGTGCTGACTTTGCGGTGATGAGTGGAGGCGGAATTCGTGATTCTATCGAAGCAGGCGATATCAGCTATAAAAACGTGCTGAAAGTGCAGCCATTCGGCAATGTGGTGGTGTATGCCGACATGACCGGGAAAGAGGTGATTGATTACCTGACCGCCGTCGCGCAGATGAAGCCAGATTCAGGTGCCTACCCGCAATTTGCTAACGTTAGCTTTGTGGCGAAAGGCGGCAAACTGGACGACCTTAAAATCAAAGGCGAACCGGTCGATCCGGCGAAAACTTATCGTATGGCGACATTAAACTTCAATGCCACTGGCGGTGATGGCTATCCGCGCCTTGATAACAAACCGGGCTATGTGAATACCGGCTTTATTGATGCCGAAGTGCTGAAAGCGTATATCCAGAAAAGCTCGCCGCTGGATGTGAGTGTTTATGAACCGAAAGGTGAGGTGAGCTGGCAGTAATCCGAAAGTGCCGGATATTTGCATCCGGCACAATGCTTAATCGCGGCGGGCGATATCAGCAAATTTGGCATCGAGGATCTTTGCCAGATCGCCTGCCGCCAGTTCGATATCCAGTCCGCGCTTGCCGCCGGAAACATAAATAGTGGCAAATTCTTGTGCGGGGGCGTCGATAATCGTTGGCAGACGTTTTTTCTGCCCCAGTGGGCTAATCCCCCCAACCAGGTATCCCGTTGAACGCTGCGCGGCCATCGGATCGGCCATCTCAACTTTCTTGGCACCCAGCGCTTTTGCTACTTTTTTAAGATCCAGTTGACCTGCAACCGGCGTAACGGCCACGGCAAGGTGTTTCATATCACCGTTCACTGCCACCAGCAGCGTTTTGTAGACCTGATCCGGATTCAAACCTAATTTTTTGACGACTTCATCGCCAAAATTGGTTTCAGCCGGATCGTGCTCGTAGGTATGGATTTGAAACGAAATCTTGTTTTTTTCGAGTAATTTAACTGCGGGTGTCATGGTAATTTTCCTGCCTTAAACAAAAAAACGAAGCAAGCATACGCCTGATGGCGGTCCAAAAAAAAGAGTCATCTTGCCTAAGAGTATTGGCAGGATGGTGAGATTGAGCGACAATCGAGTTACACCGTCGCTTAAAGTGACGGCATAATAATAAAAATATGAAATTCCTCTTTGACGGGCCAATAGCGATATTGGCCATTTTTTTAGCGCAACATCTGCGGCAAATTCCCTTCTCCATACAGGTGTAGTGCACCGACTGCGACCACATAGCGCCCCGGCGGCATGGCGCATAATTTGTCCCGCCAGGCGAGATTTCGCTGATGCATCAGCACATCGTACAGCGACTGACTGAACGTATTAGGCAGCGTTATTTCATTATTTTGCGGCGGCGCATTCAGCCACCAGCTCATCATTTGTTGCAGCAACCGTGCATTGGTGTGCCAGTGGGTCAGCGTATCGTCCAGCAGCGCCAGTCCGTTGTCAGGGAGCTGGAGCAACATGGCAATCTGGTTTTCTGCCCCTTCCAGTTCAATCACGGGTTTATGTTGTTGCTTCGCCGCCTGCAATAGCTGGTAATCGATACCGTATTCTGCCCGCAGCCCCAGTTTTTGTGCCTGCGTCGCCTGAAGAACCATCGCGATTTGCCACAGCGGTTGGGTAGAAAAGAGTGAGGTAGAAATGCCCATCTCCTGGCTAATGTGCTGCAGGTTTTGTAATTGCTCCTCGCTAATGCGCTCTTCCAGCGCCTCGCAGGCAGGCAAATTAGCAAAAGGCGTATCGCTGGTGGAAACATCCGCCTCGACGATCAGCGCATCGGCGTTTTTGAGCTTTTTGAGCAAACGGGTGGGCAGGGGAGCCATATCGTGGCTACCCATATGAATACTGCCGAGCAGATGAAAATGGCGATTGCCGGGAAGAGAGATATCGATAGCAGGCCAGGTGTAATGATTACCGCGCAGCGCGGCCCAAAGCGTTTTTACCCGATACAACAGATCCATACGACCTCCCTTTGTGAAATATCATGCTAGCGCGCGGGGAGGGATGGCGCAAATGGAGTTGATTGTCGCACTTGTGCACAGTGCTTGTGTGCATTACAATAATTAAACAATGGACAAGGAGATGAGAATGGAATGGCTCAAAAGAATAATATAAGGAGTTTTCGTGATGCCTGGCTGGCTGATTTTTTTGTCCATTCAACGCCACATCGAAAGATCCCTGCTGAAATCCATACCACGTTATCACGAAAGTTGGACATCATTAATGCTGCCACTTCTCATCGGGATTTACGCTCCCCTCCGGGGAACCGATACGAAGAGTTGTCCGGGAAATTACAGGAATATTCCTCCATTAGAGTGAATAAACAGTACCGACTGATATTTAAATGGGTTAATGGCAAGGCCGAAGAATTGTTTTTAGACCCACACAACTACTAAAACATAGCTGTCGTATTGACGAGAAAGGTAAAACCATGAAACAGGCAACAAGAAAACCGACGACACCCGGAGATATTCTTCTCTATGAATATCTGGAACCGCTCGATTTGAAAATCAATGAGTTAGCAGAGTTACTGCATGTTCATCGTAATAGCGTCAGTGCACTGATCAATAATAATCGTAAACTCACCACTGAAATGGCATTCCGTCTGGCGAAAGTTTTTGATACCACAGTCGATTTTTGGCTAAACCTCCAGGCGGCAGTTGATCTTTGGGAAGTTGAAAACAACATGCGTACCCAGGAAGAATTGGGACGGATTGAAACAGTGGCTGAATATTTGGCACGCCGTGAAGAGCGTGCAAAAAAGGTCGCGTAGAATAATTTCCCTATAACGGATGCGCCACCCTAAAGCAGTGCATCCGTAATGATGTACTTATTCCTTCGGTTTAAATCGCAGCAATCGGTTGGCGTTACTCACTACGGTAATCGACGAGAGCGCCATTGCCGCTCCGGCAACCACCGGGTTAAGCAGCGTACCGGTGAACGGCCACAAAATACCGGCGGCGACCGGAATACCGATACTGTTGTAGATAAACGCGCCGAGCAGGTTCTGCTTCATATTGCGCAGCGTTGCGCGGGAAATCGCGAGCGCATCCGCAACGCCCATCAGGCTATGGCGCATCAGGGTAATCGCCGCGGTTTCAATGGCAACATCACTGCCGCCACCCATCGCAATGCCGACATCCGCCTGAGCCAGCGCTGGCGCGTCGTTAATGCCGTCGCCCACCATTGCCACCTGACGTCCTTCACTTTGCAGACGTTTGATCGCTTCGGCTTTACCGTCCGGCAGCACCCCAGCTATCACCTCATCAATCCCTGCTTCTTTGGCGATCGCATTGGCGGTGGTTGGGTTATCCCCGGTCAACATCACCAGACGATATCCCGCTATATGCAGGCGTTGCAGCGCCGCCACGCTATCACTACGCAACGGATCGCGTACAGCCAGCAGGGCTACCGCTTTCCCGTCAACCGCCAGCAGCACAGGCGTTGCCCCTTGCGATGCCTGAGCTGAAATATCTGCTTCAATCGCTTTAGTATCAACTTGCTGGTCATTTAACAGCGCCTGATTGCCCAGCAATAACGCATGACCTTCAGCTTCACCGCTCACGCCCAGCCCGCGCAATGTGCGGAAACCGTTGACCTGCG
Source organism: Escherichia sp. WS1451 (assembly GCF_046487365.1). Taxonomy (NCBI): domain Bacteria; kingdom Pseudomonadati; phylum Pseudomonadota; class Gammaproteobacteria; order Enterobacterales; family Enterobacteriaceae; genus Escherichia; species Escherichia sp. WS1451. The sequence continues at coordinate 7,327 of NZ_JBJQJP010000006.1, read as the reverse complement.
GCAGCTGCATATCGCCTGCTTTATCGAGGATCGCTCGTGCCAGCGGATGGCTGGAACCTTGCTCCAGTGCCGCCGCCAGACGCAATGCCTGCGCTTCATCAACATCAGCAAACGTTTTCACTGCGACAACCTGCGGCTTCCCTTCGGTCAGCGTCCCGGTTTTATCGAACACGACGGTATCGAGTGTACTGGCGCGTTGCAGCGCGTCAGCGTCCCGCACCAGCACGCCAAACTCAGCCGCCCGCCCGACGCCGGAAATAATCGACATCGGCGTCGCCAGCCCCAGCGCACACGGACAGGCAATAATCAGCACCGTGGTGGCAATCACCAGGGTATAGACAATCTGCGGTGCCGGACCAAAGAAATACCAGATTGCCGCACTGACAAGCGCAATAACCACTACTACCGGCACAAATACGGCTGAGATTTTATCCGCCAGCTGACCGATTTCTGGCTTGCTGCTCTGGGCCTGGCGCACCATACGAATAATCCTTGATAGCGTGGTATGGCTGCCAACCGCACTGGCGCGAAACAGCACGCTACCGTCCTGCACCACTGTCCCGGCATGGACGCTATCGCCTTCGCCTTTTTGCTGCGGGATAGGTTCGCCCGTCAGCATCGCTTCATCCAGCCACGCTTCGCCTTGGGTAATCTCACCATCTACCGGCACACGGTCGCCGGTCGTCAGGCGCAATAACATACCTGGCTGAACATCTGCCAGCGGCACGTTTTTTTCACCTTCGTCGGTGACCAGGCGCGCCGTCGGTGGGGTTAAATCGAGTAATTTCTCCAGCGCCTTAGAAGAACGCTGACGCGCGCGCGCTTCCAGCATATGGCCGAGATTGATCAGACCGATAATCATCGCGCTGGCTTCGTAATAAAGATGTCGCGCTTCCATCGGGAACCACTGCGGCCACAGGTTGACGCTCATCGAATAGAGCCACGCCACACCAGTACCCAGCGCCACCAGCGTATCCATCGTCGCTGCACCGTTCAGCAGGCTTTTCCATGCGCTGCGGTAAAAATGCCCGCCGGCGAAAACCATTACCGCCAGGGTTATCAGGCCGATAACCAACCACAGGCTGCGGTTGTCGGCGGTGACCATCATGTTATCGCCGATCATCCCCCAGACCATCACCGGGATACCCACCGCCAGTGCGACAATCGCCTGCCAGCGGAAGCGCTTCATCGTAGCGACGGCGGTTTCTTGCTGGCGCTCGCGGCGTTTAGCGTCATCTTCAATCGCTTCCGCGCCGTAGCCCGCTTTTTCCACCGCCTGCACTAAATCTTGTGGGGAGGCACTGCCCATCACCAGCGCAGTACGCTCCGCCAGGTTTACCCGTGCCTGAGTGACGCCCGGTACGCTTTGCAGCGCATTTTGTACGCGGGTGACACAGCTGGCGCAGCTCATGCCGCTCAGCAGCAACTGCTGGCTGTCATCGTCATCGGCGGTCGCTGCCGGAAGCGCCTCAGAAACCGCTGTCAGTGCTTCCGACGGGATTGATGACTCCGCCAGCGGTTTAGCCTTTGGGTGGCTTACAGATGCGTCATAACCCGCTTGTTTGATGGTTTCGATCAGCTGTTCTGCACTGGCAGTCCCGGTAACGTGCGCTTCAGTGACAGACACATCCGCCTGCTCAACATCCGGGCGCTGTTCGAGACTTTCTTTCACGCGTTTAACGCAGTGACCGCAGGACAGGCCGCCCAGGGTCAGGTCGATAGTTTGTGGCATAAAACACTCCTTTTAAGACAGTTTTGACTGGCTGTGATAAAGGTTAAACCTTCCAGCAAGGGGAAGGTCAAGAAATTAATAAACCAGGCGGGTAAAAGTCCGTAAAGATTAAAAAATCGGCTCGATTTGCATCAGGATTAGACATTTATCTCTTTGTTTTCCTGTAGTTAAGTTGCGGGTGCTAAGTTAAATCAGGATGCCTGAAAATCGGCACCGGGGTGAGGAATTACCTCCCGCATCTATAAAAAGGAGTTAACAAAAGATGTTAGATGCAAACAAATTACAGCAGGCAGTGGATCAGGCTTACACCCAATTTCACTCACTTAACGGCGGACAAAATGCCGACTACATTCCCTGTCTGGCGAATGTCCCTGATCAACTGGCAGCAGTGGCTATTGTGACCTGCGATGGCAACATCTATCGCGCGGGTGACAGTGATTACCGCTTTGCGCTGGAATCCATCTCGAAAGTCTGTACGTTAGCCCTTGCGTTAGAAGATGTCGGCCCGCAGGCGGTACAGGACAAAGTTGGCGCTGACCCGACCGGATTGCCCTTTAATTCAGTTATCGCCTTAGAGTTGCATGGCGGCAAACCGCTGTCGCCACTGGTAAATGCTGGCGCTATTGCCACCACCAGCCTGATTAACGCTGAAAATGCCGAACAACGCTGGCAGCGAATTTTACATATCCAACAACAACTGGCTGGTGAGCAGGTAGCGCTCTCTGATGAAGTCAACCAGTCGGAACAAACAACCAACTTCCATAACCGGGCCATTGCCTGGCTGCTGTACTCCGCCGGATATCTCTATTGTGATGCAATGGAAGCCTGTGACGTGTACACCCGTCAGTGCTCCACGCTCATCAATACTGTTGAACTGGCAACGCTTGGCGCGACGCTGGCGGCGGGGGGAGTGAATCCGCTGACGCATAAACGCGTTCTTCAGGCCGACAACGTGCCGTACATTCTGGCCGAAATGATGATGGAAGGGCTGTATGGTCGCTCCGGTGACTGGGCGTATCGCGTTGGTTTACCGGGCAAAAGCGGTGTAGGTGGCGGTATTCTGGCGGTCGTCCCTGGCGTGATGGGAATTGCCGCGTTCTCACCACCGCTGGACGAAGAAGGCAACAGTGTTCGCGGTCAAAAAATGGTGGCATCGGTCGCTAAGCAACTCGGCTATAACGTGTTTAAGGGCTGATCATGATGAACACGGAAGGTAATAACGGTAACAAACCCCTCGGTCTATGGAACGTCGTTTCCATCGGCATTGGGGCAATGGTGGGGGCGGGGATCTTCGCGCTGCTGGGGCAGGCTGCGTTGCTAATGGAAGCCTCGACCTGGGTCGCCTTTGCATTTGGCGGTATTGTGGCGATGTTTTCCGGTTATGCCTATGCGCGCCTGGGGGCGAGCTATCCCAGCAATGGCGGTATTATCGACTTCTTTCGTCGCGGATTAGGCAACGGCGTCTTTTCGCTGGCGCTCTCGTTACTGTACCTGTTGACGCTGGCGGTAAGCATCGCCATGGTCGCCCGTGCTTTTGGCGCTTATGCCGTGCAGTTTTTGCATGAAGGCAGCCAGGAGGAGCACCTTATATTGCTCTACGCGTTGGGGATCATTGCGGTGATGACGCTTTTCAACTCCTTAAGCAACCATGCGGTAGGGCGGCTGGAAGTGATCCTCGTCGGCATTAAAATGATGATCCTGTTATTGCTGATCATTGCAGGTGTCTGGTCGCTGCAACCGGCGCATATTTCCGTCTCTGCGCCCCCCAGCTCCGGTGCGTTCTTCTCCTGTATTGGGATAACCTTCCTTGCCTATGCGGGCTTTGGCATGATGGCGAACGCGGCGGATAAAGTGAAAGATCCGCAGGTCATTATGCCACGGGCATTTCTGGTGGCGATTGGCGTTACCACGTTGCTTTATATCTCGCTGGCGCTGGTTTTGCTTAGCGATGTATCGGCATTAGAGTTAGAAAAATATGCCGATACCGCCGTAGCGCAGGCTGCTTCTCCGCTGCTCGGGCATGTGGGTTATGTGATCGTCGTCATCGGCGCTTTACTGGCGACGGCTTCAGCCATAAACGCGAACCTGTTCGCCGTGTTTAACATCATGGACAACATGGGCAGCGAACGCGAACTGCCAAAGCTAATGAATAAATCCCTGTGGCGGCAGAGTACCTGGGGCAACATCATTGTCGTGGTGCTGATTATGCTGATGACGGCGGCGCTGAATTTAGGCTCACTCGCCAGCGTTGCCAGCGCCACCTTTTTGATCTGCTATCTGGCGGTGTTTGTGGTGGCGATCCGCCTGCGTCATGATATTCACGCCTCGTTGCCGATTCTTATCGTTGGTACGTTGGTGATGTTGTTGGTGATCGTTGGCTTTATCTACAGCCTGTGGTCCCAGGGCAGCCGTGCGTTGATATGGATTATTGGTGCAATCTTACTCAGCCTTATCGTGGCAATGGTCATGAAGCGCAATAAAACCGTATAACATCTCTCTGTGCGCAGTACTTCCTGTATTATTGTGGTGGCGGTCGATATTCGCACTGGCAAAAAAACGTGCTTGAATATTTGTTGAAACCCTTTAACAAAGCACAGGAGGCGTTGCGCGAACGATGAACATTAGCGATGTAGCAAAAATTACCGGCCTGACCAGCAAAGCAATCCGCTTCTATGAAGAGAAGGGGCTGGTGACGCCGCCGATGCGCAGCGAAAACGGTTATCGAACCTACACGCAGCAGCATCTCAACGAACTGACCTTACTGCGCCAGGCACGCCAGGTGGGCTTTAACCTGGAAGAGAGCGGCGAGCTGGTGAACCTGTTTAACGACCCGCAGCGTCATAGTGCCGACGTCAAACGTCGTACGCTGGAGAAGGTGGCGGAGATCGAACGGCATATCGAAGAACTGCAATCCATGCGCAACCAGCTACTGGCGCTGGCGAATGCCTGCCCTGGCGATGACAGCGCCGACTGCCCGATTATCGAAAATCTCTCCGGCTGCTGTCATCATCGGGCGGGGTGAAAATCAGTTAATCCCCGTTTGCACCGAAAGAATATGCTGCAAACTTTCTACCATAATGCGCCCCGACTGAAATAAGCCTTCCTGGATTTCGTTGTTAACATTCACAGCGTGAACCAGGGAGGCTAATAACACCACTTGCAAGAAGGCAAAAATAAACGCACCGATAATCATAATATGCGTCAGGGGGATTTTCCTTTGCTCCTTCATTTTAAATAACCCACAAACTGACCTTCCTTCATTAAGGCGACTTTTCCCGTGTGGTGATAAACAATGACGTTATAAAGACCTGACTGATAAACAGTGGCATCTTTATTGTCTTCATCAATTGCACATAATGAATCATTGAGATAAGCAAAGTTTTTACTGCTCATTCTAAAGGTCATGCCAAATCCTTTATAAATGGCTTTCTTTGCCGCCTGGGCGTGTTGTGCGGCTTCTGCATTTTTAAATGCCTGCGCTTCGGATGCACTTAAAATAGCCGCCTGACGCTGCTGTTCTGCGAGGTAACAGGTATCATGGCTGACGCCCTGCGCCTGGCAATCTGCGATGCGGGAAGTGGGTGAACTACAGCCAGCCAGTAATATAACCGCCAGCAGGGAAAACGATTTAATGGAGCTATTCATCATTGTTTACCTTAAATAATGTGCGGAAAATTGCGAATAAGAAATTGCTGTTAAAATTAGAACGAATATCCCACGCCGACACCCGCACCGAAATCAGATTGTGTATCCGCAGAAATACCTGCTTTAAGTACCGTATGCGTTCCGGCATTAAAAGATGTTCCTACAGACACCGCAGATTCACCGTTGAACGTTCCCGCTCCCGCTGACACCATCATCACGTCACCGGTTTTCACCTGTGGTTGTGAGGCGATAGCGATGGCAGATGCAGTTCCCGCATTGGCTTCTTTACGATTGTCCTCAACTTCGTTTTTCAGAGAATCGAAATGGTTATTGAGCGTGTTAATTTGTTGGCTGTTATCTGCGACCCGTTTTTGCGTGTTGGTTAACTGTTGCTGCGTTTGGGTTACGTCTTGTGACAGGCTGTCAATTTGTTCATGTGCCTGGACAGACTTCTGCGCCAGACTTTGCATTTGTTTATCGTATTGAGCCCTTTCTTTTTGCTGTTGTGCTGCCACATCGGTTGTCAGTGCATTCATTTTCTGCCCTTGTTCCGTGGTAGTGCGCTGATTAGCCTCATTTTGAGCCGCCAGCCTGGCATTAATCATCTCCTGATAATGCGCGGTATTTTGCGTATCTCCAGTCGCGGCGAGCGTTTTTTGTGTGGCTACGATCTGCGCCTGTTGCTCTGTAATTTGCGTTTGCTGGGCATCAGTTACCGCAGACTGTCGGGCGTTGATCATGCTCTGATAACGGGCGGTTGTCTGTACATCACCTGTAGCGGCAACGGTTTTTTGTCCTGCGTCAGGATCTGTCTGGACAGGGGGAGTCTGAGTGGTATCAGGTGTTTCAGAAGGGATGTAGTGATGTTCAGTCAAATAGGTATACGCAGCGGGGCTGTTGTCTGTGCGTTCTAAAAAGCGGGTAATCTTCTGCTCAATCTCCGATTGCGACATGCCAGAGTTAATGGCTGAAAGCTCTGTTGCCGCCGCTTCAATGGTATCACCAGCTAAAACAACAGGGCTGGATATTGCTGAAATTATGAGTGCCAGTAAAGCTACGTTTACAGTTTTCATTCATTTTCTCTTGTTCAAAATAAGTCGCATTAATGTTTCTATAAGAAACAAATAATATTGTTTTAAGAAATAAATTGCGTTGCAATTTGATCGAAATCTACGCCGCCATTTGTGTGATGTAAAGCGCATTTTTGTCTTGTGTAAGCGTAAACACCACCAATAAGAAACAAAAATAGTTTCTTATATAAATAAAAAATGAAATTATTTCGTGCTCTTTCAATGTAAAAAAGAGTAAAGACTTGTTTTGATAAGCGAAATAAATTCTGTTTCTGGACTAAACGTGAAGCGGTTCCTGATGTGTGCTAAAATGCGTTTCTTTGATAAATCTCAATTTTTAAGAGGTTTACGCCAGGCAGGAAATTTAAATGAATGAATTTGAGAAGATTTTTAATGAAATGAATCTGGACCGGGCATTGCTACCGATCCTTTTTCGTTCGAACCGGTCAACAGTGTGGAAGTATTTAAGCGGCGATAGTACGGCTCCTGCCTCTGCCATGTCGCTGATCATGCTGTTGCAGTTGATCCAGAAACGAAACCCCGATCTGTTAGCCGAATGGTTAACGCTTTCTGATTTCACCATTCCGCCAGAAGTTTACCTGGACCAACCTGATTACTGGAAAGGGTGGGTGTATACCCAACACAAGGTCAATAAAAACGTCCTGGAATATCTAAAAAAACACTATCCGGATGAAGACCAAAAAAGTATGGGTAAAGGCCGGGAAGAGTAATTTTGCCTCTACTCGGCTATATGCCGGATGCGGCGCAATGAACTGAACCCCAAAACCTGGACAGTTTCAGTTAACCGGCTTTTTGATACTCAGTCCGGTATTCTACCGGGCTGAGTCCCCCAAGACTGAGTTTTATTCTTTTTTGATTC